>WTHH01000094.1 GCA_011523195.1 Verrucomicrobiales bacterium | reverse complement strand
TGCAGGCCCGGTATTTCGTCTTTCAACCCGCCATCGAAATGCGCCCCGGTTACGCTCGTTATATTGGCTCAGTACGACTGGCTCGAGAGGGGAACAGTTTGGAGTGTCAGTCTTTAAATATCGAGCTTGGTGGAAAAGATGGAGGCGGAGTGAAACAGGCTACGGCCATCGGTGTGAAGTTGTTGCAGGGAAGCGATCAATTAACCTCTCAATTTGCGGTTTACGATTTTGAAAACGGGGTGATCCAGTTGAACATGAACCCAACGTGGAATCTCAATGGGCAGACCGGCCGGGCAGATCGGGTGGAGTTGTACCCTGATCAGGGCCGTTTTCGAGCGATTGGCAACGTGAGGATGAAGCTCCCGAAGCAAAGTGGTGGTATCGGTTTTATTTTTCCAGAACAGGACACGGCAAAAAACGAAGATGCCGGTTCGCCATTGTTGGTTGATTGTGAATCATTCGAATATCGCCGGGCGGTCGCCGGGGTTGATTCCGATTCCGCGATGTTTCAAGGCAACGTGCGCTTGGCCAATGACACGGGTTTTAACGTTCACGCGCAGTCGGTTGCCTTGAGTATCGATCCTGTCGAAAATGAACTGAATTCCCTTGTGGCGACCGGACGATTAAACGGGGCGACAGCGGGGCAGAATTCGATGCGATTCATTGGGAACCGCTTGGTTTATGACCGCGAGGCCGATACGGTTCGCCTCACCGGCGAGCCAAGTGTGGAGATTCACACACGACAGGAAGGGGCCGACGTGGTTGCGCTTGGCCAAGCGGCTCAATATGGTGTGAACACCGGCCAACTGAAGCTCACCGGCAACCCGGTTTTGCGCACCCCGGAAGGGGAGTTGCTGGGCAACGTGGTGATCTACGACCAACAGGCCAAGCGATTGCGGGCCAGCGGTCGCTGGAAGATGATTCTGAATGCAAAAATGATCAGGCAAATGCAACAATCTCCGGACAATACCAATTCGACCCAGCCATGAGTTTGTTGGAGGCAAGAGGCTTGGCCAAGCAGTTCAAAAAACGGCAGGTCGTCAACGGCGTCTCAATCTCGGTATCGCCCGGTGAGATCGTCGGCTTGTTGGGTCCAAATGGTGCGGGCAAAACCACGACGTTTAACATGATCGTGGGGCTGGTGAAACCGGACGATGGCGAGGTGGTTTTCGAGGGAAACACTATCGTCAGCAAACCGATGCACGCCCGGGCCCGGTTGGGAATCGGCTACCTGACTCAGGAGCCATCTGTTTTTAGAAAACTAACTGTCGAACAAAACATTCTGGCAATCCTGGAGACCTGCACGAGGGATAAGGTCGAGCAGAAGGCTCGGTTGAAATCGTTGCTGGAGGAATTGGATTTGACTTCACTCGCCAAGAACAAGGCGTACACGCTAAGCGGAGGCGAAAAACGTCGATTGGAAATCACCCGGGCACTGGTCACCTCTCCCCGGATGTTACTTTTGGATGAGCCGTTTAGTGGCATTGATCCCATTGCAGTGTACGAGGTTCAGAAAATTCTAAAGAGCCTGACTGAGCGCAGGATGGGAATTTTGATCACCGATCACAACGTACGTGAAACTCTTAAACTGGTCGACCGGGCCTATATCATCCACAAGGGGGATGTGCGATGTGAGGGCGAGGCGGAGCATCTCGTCAACGATCCCACCGCGCGGGACATTTATCTTGGCCCGGAATTTAACCTGTAATCATGCCGGCAAAAAAGAAAACCAAGCGGGAGAAAGTTTCGACGCAGCATTTTTTTGAAGCGCAAGCCGGCCCGCTTCAAATGAAATTGGTCGCCGGGAAAAGCGGCTTAAGCCGGACGATTATTGAACCGACCGTCAACAGACCCAGCTTGGCTTTGGCCGGATTCACAAAATATATCGCGTACAAGCGTATACAGGTTATTGGCAACGCTGAGGCTTATTACCTCAAGTCGTTGTCTGTAAGTGAGCGAACGAAGCGGTATAAAAAACTTTGTTCCTACAAGATTCCCTGCATCGTTTATACGCGAAATCTGCCTGTCGATAAGCAGCTCAAGTCGATTGCAAACGAGGCAGGTGTGCCCATTTTTCAAACCCCGATGGTGACGATGCGGTTTGTCAATTTGGCTACTATCGAGCTTGATTTGCTCTTTGCACCGCGTGATTCGGTGATCGGCAGCATGGTTGATGTCCACGGCATTGGCGTGTTGATTCGAGGGGAAAGCGGTATCGGAAAAAGCGAGACCGTACTTGAGTTAATCGAGAAAGGATACAGCCTAGTTTCGGATGACGTGACAAAAGTCACCCTGCTGGACGGTCGCGAGATCATTGGTACAAGTTCCGAATTGTCACGCGATCACATGGAGGTGAGGGGAATTGGCATTATTAACGTGGGGGCGATGTTCGGGGCCAAGAGTGTTCGTACGGAAAAACGAATGGACTTGGTGGTGACATTGAAGGGGTGGAAAGAGTCGGACGATGTGGACAGACTGGGAATGGACGAGGAACACGTGAAAATTCTCGGGGTGAAGGTTCGGCACATTAGTATTCCCGTACGACCCGGTCGTACTTTGGCCCGTTTGATAGAGGTCGCTGCGTTAAGTACAAAGCTCAGTGCCGCAGGTTATAATCCTGCACGTGAGTTAAACGATCGATTGATCGCGAAGATGTCCAAGTAACATGCCTGAAGAATCGCCAGACAGCGGAGAAAAGAAAAAACAGTCCTGGATTCCGAAAGGTTTCCTTAAGGAGGTGAAATCGTTCGCCAACACCGAAGGTAAACAAATGGTGGGATTTGTTCGGGATAAATTTCGAGAGGCAATGGAGGAGGATGAGCATGTTGAGGAGCCAAAACAGACTGGCGGGGAGAAAAAGCCGCCCTTCGTTGTCTTGCCTCCCGAATTGCTGGATGCCTTAAAGTCCGCTGCAAACGTGACCAGCAAAAGTGTGGCGGAATTAATTCACGAATGTGTTACGCGGTCTCTTGAAGATGTTATCCGGGAAGAGGACGAGCAGAAAAAAGATGCGCTCAGTAAATTGAAACTCCTGAAAAAGGAGGGGGACTAATATTAGTCCTCGATCATTAATACTTCAACTAAATCCCCCTTGGTCAAGCGGCTGGCCGGCGGTACGTCCAACAAGGCATTGGCCTTGGCCAAGCTGCCCAACATGTGGGACCGCTGTCCTCCAGTGCTGACAACTTGCCCCTGAGAGTTGATCGACACGCGAACGAAATGCCGACGGTCTCCCTTGTTGGCGAATTCTTCAGTCAATTCTCCTCGGCGCTTGGCTAAGCGACAGTCGGAAGCGCCCTGCATTTTTAATAACGCGGGTAGAACGAGTAGTTGGAATGTAACCAAAGCCGATGCTGGGTTGCCGGGTAGTCCAAACAAGGCTCGATCGTTGACTTGGCCAAGGACAAACGGTTTTCCCGGTTTGATGGAAACCTTCCAGATGTCAATCGTGCCGCCAATCTGTTCAATGGCAGGTTTAACATGGTCATGATTACCCACGGAAACTCCACCGGAAGAGAGAATGATATCGTTTTCTTGAAAGGCTTTTTTTAGTGCCGAACATGTCTCCTCCAAATTGTCCGGAACAATTGGGTATATTTTCGGTACCCCATTGGACCGGGAAACCAGCGAGGCGAGCATGGTGCGGTTACTGTCGTATATTTTTCCGGTTGTTAATTTTTTTGGCGCTTCGACCAATTCGTTACCGGTCGAAATGATTCCCACATTCGGCTGGCGGCCAACTTTGATTTGGTGATGGCCGGTTGCCGCTAAGAGTCCGAGTGCTCCTGTGTTGATTTTTTGTCCTTTCGTAAGCAGTTGGTCCCCGGTTTGAACGTCCTCCCCTTTCATCCGGATGTTTTCCCAGGGCTTAACTTCGTCCGCGCATAGGACACAATTTTCGTTGGTATTTATTTCGCAACCCTCCTGCATGACAACAGCATTAGCACCCTCGGGTAT
>WTHH01000048.1 GCA_011523195.1 Verrucomicrobiales bacterium | reverse complement strand
ATCGACAAGTTGAACAAGTACAACAGTCGCCACCTGAGTGATCGCATCGACAACACCGCCTTGTCCGCCCGAATCTCGAGTTACGAGTTGGCGTACAAGATGCAGATGAGTGCCCCCGAGGCGGTGGACTTCGACAGCGAACCGCAGCATGTCAAAAACCTGTATGGACTGGATCACGATCGGACCCGTGACTTTGGTAAAAAATGTCTGCTCGCCCGCCGCTTGGTCGAGCGGGGTGTTCGCTTCATTCAGATATATTCCGGAGGCAACCACAACGACGCCAACTGGGACGCCCACGGCGATCTGGAGAAGAATCACAACTACCACGCCGGCAACACTGACAAGCCGATCGCGGGCTTGCTGGAGGATCTTCAGCAGCGCGGGATGCTCGACGAGACATTGATCATTTGGGGTGGTGAGTTTGGTCGCCAGCCAACGGCTGAGTATGCCAAGGGCACGGGTCGTGATCACAATAGCTATGGCTTCACAACGTGGATGGCGGGCGGTGGCATCAAGGGCGGCATGAGTGTTGGGCAGACGGATGAACTTGGCAGCGCCGCTGTCGAGAAGCCGTTCCACGTCAAGCACATGCACGCCACAGTGCTCAAGCAGCTTGGCTTTGATCCGAACCACCTGAGTTACTTTTATCGTGGTCTCGAGCAGCGCTTGGTTGGTGTGGAGGGTGCCGAGCCGATCAACGAAATCATCGCCTGAACGGCTGAGAATAAACTCTATAAAGCGGGGCTTTCCGGCCCCGCTTTTTTTTGCGAACCAAGCGCTTGGCCAAGCGCTATTTGGGTTGATTTTAAAGGCGAAATCGGTAGCCTCCGCGGTCTCCGTGAAAAATATTATTTTACCGGTTCTGCTGGCTGGGAGCGTGGGGATTGTCTTTGGTCAACAAATTCAAAATCCACCCATCCCGGATTTTTATACGCCCGAGGAATCCATGAAGCGCATCAAGCTTCAGGAAGGGTTCAAGCTGGACTTGGTCGCGAGCGAGCCGATCATCAATGAACCGGTGGTTATAGAGTGGGATGCCAACGGCCGCCTGTACGTGGTGGAGATGAACAGCTACATGCAGGACATCGATGGCAAAAACCAGCGTGATGCCACGAGTCGCGTGGTGCGGTTTGAGGACACCAACGGCGATGGCAAATACGACAAGCACACCGTCTTCATCGATGGATTGGTGTTGCCGCGCATGCTGCTGACGACGACCCGGGACAAGGTGGTCGTTCGCGAAACCGACACGTTCGATCTCTACTCCTACGAGGACACGGACGGCGACGGCAAGGCGGACAAAAAAGAGCTGGTTTTCAAGGGTGGCCGCCGCGGCGGCAACCTTGAGCATCAGCCAAGCGGTATGCGTTGGAATATCGACAACTGGATGTACGTCACCTACTCGAACCGCCGTTATCGAATGCAAACCAATGGCATGATCGAGGCCGAGCAAATCGCCGTGGGGACCGGCCAGTGGGGGATTGCGTATGACGAGATGGGTCAGTTGATTTTCTCCACCGCAGGCGGCGAACGCGTGGCACATCATTTCCAAATCATGCCGCAGTACGGATCGCTCAGTCTGTCCGGCGAGATGGAGCCCGGTTTTGAGGTGCCATTCCCGATCACTGCCACGCCGGATGTTCAGGGTGGCCTGCGCCGCATCAAGCCGGACGGTACATTGAACAAGTTCACCGGCTGTTGCGGTCCGTCCGTTTTTCTCGGCGACAACGGCCCAAGCGAAATGTACGGCGACTACATTGTTTGCGAGCCGGTTGGTCGCTTGATTCGGCGCGCGAAGATGACTAAGGTCGGTGGCAAAAACGTCCTGTCCAACGCCTACCCCGGCTCAGAATTCATCGCCTCGTCCGACATGAACTTCCGGCCTGTCAACTCCGCGACCGGCCCGGACGGTGCGCTGTACATTTGCGACATGTACCGAGGCATCATTCAGGAGGGGAACTGGGTTCGTCCCGGCTCGTACCTGCGTCCGGTGGTGGAGAAGTACAAGCTGCAGGACAACATCCGGCGCGGCCGCATTTATCGCGTCGTTCACGAGAGCTACCGCAAAACCAAGCAACCCCGAATGTACGATGAAAAAACGGCCGACCTGGTCAGGCACCTTTCCCACGCCAACGGCTGGTGGAGAATGACCGCGCAAAAGGAGATCATCCTGCGGCAGGACGACTCAGTGGTGTCGGCATTAAAAAACCTCGCGAAGACCGGGGATGGTATCGGGCGTGTGCACGCGATGTGGACACTTGAAGGGCTTGGCCAAGCGGATGCTGAGTTCTCGTTGTCGCTGTTGAAGGACAAGGATCACCGCGTTCGCCAGACGGCGGTCCGCCTGCTTGAGCCGGGTTTTCAGTCCGGGGACGAAACGCACTTGACCAAGGTGGCTGAGTTGATGAATGACAAGAATCCGCGCGTCGTGGCGCAGGCGATCAACTCGGTGCAGTTCCTGCGATCGCCGGATGCGAACGACCAGATACTCGCCGGCATGCTGGCCAACGAAAACAACGACTTCATTCAGGGCGTGGGCCGCCTGGCCTTGAACGCAAAAAAGGGCGGGCGGGGTTCCCGCAATTCCAGCTCGCTCACGGCGGCTGGGCTGCGTTCGTTTAAGAAGGGGCGCGACATTTACAATTCGCTTTGCGTCGCCTGTCACGGCAAGGACGGAAAAGGCACACCGATCGAAGGGACCGGCACGATGGCGCCGTCACTGGTCGGTTCACCTCGGTTAGTTGGTAGTCACGATGCCGCAATCCGGATCGTCCTTCACGGGTTGACCGGCCCGGTCAATGGCAAGGAGTACATTCAACAAATGATCCCGATGAAATCCAACGGTGACGACTGGATCGCGGACGTGCTGACTTACAGCCGGAATAGTTTTGGAAACAACGCCTCGGAGATTAAGGCTGCCCTGGTGAAGTCGATACGCGAGACGACAAAGAATCGTGTAAACCCGTACACGATTCAGGATCTTGCGGAGTTTCTGCCGGTCGACAAGCGGCAGATGAAGGGCTGGGGTTACAGCGCCAGTCACGGTGGTCATTCTGCCAAGCGGGCTGCCGATGGACGGATCGATTCCCGCTTTTCGACGGATGGTCAACAACGCCCCGGGATGACGTTCACCGTCGACATGAAGGAGCCGCGCAACATTTACCGGATCGTCCTCGACACGACCGGGTCAGCCCGCGACTACCCACGCGGCTACGAGGTGGCAGTGTCCAGTGACGGCGAAAAATGGAGTGCCCCCGTGGCTAAGGGCAAGGGAACGCACGCCATCACGTCGATCGCTTTTGACGCGGTCAACGCGCGGTATTTTCGCATCACGCAGACCGGCAGCGTGAACGGCCTACACTGGTCGATTCATGAGATGAGTGTTTTTGAAAAAGGCGGCAAGGTCGCCGAGGTTGCCAAGGTGCAGCCGAAGGAAAAGAAGCCGAAGCCGAGACCGGCTAACTTGGATCCCAAGAATCCATACCATCTCGTCGCCACCGACGAGACTTTGGTCATCCGATCCTACGTGGCTGACGGCCCGGCCCGGGGTATTTCGGTGGGCATGCCCAACGGGATCAGCTACTGCTTTGACGCTGAGAAATCCCACGTCGTGTTCGGCTGGTTCGGCGCGTTTATGGACGTCGGGCCGGATCGCGGTAACGGCCGTGGCCGAGGCGGTCGACCGAACCGCACGCTTGGCACCCGCTTCAGCGTCGGCGCGGGTGGCTTTCCCGTTCGTATCGGCGAGAAAAAGCCAAACGAAGTTCAGTTCCGTGGCTATCGTAGAGCTAAGAAGGAGGACGTGAGTTTCCGTTACGATGTTGACGGTGTGAGCGTGCAGCAAAAAATCAGCCCAGCGAAGGCCGGCGTCGGCTTGGCCTATCAATTCACAATCGAGGACGCCCAGTCGGACGTCACCTTCACCGTCGACCGCGAACTGGTCAATGCGAAGGCAAACAAGG
>WTHH01000569.1 GCA_011523195.1 Verrucomicrobiales bacterium | reverse complement strand
GCTCGCTGGCGAGAAGACTTTTCGCTTGGCCAAGCGCCAGAGCGAGTACAGTGAGCATGAAATAACGCCGCATATTTTAGGTGGAGAGCCTCCGTTGGTAGCTCGGGCGCGAAAGATTAACGCGCTTGGCCAAGTGGAAAAAGCTGAATGTCGATCACCCGTTACCGGTTTCTTGTACTCCCAAGGCGGTTTCGCGTTCGAGAAGGGTGGGGTGGTCGTAGTGAAACCCGCTGTAGAGCGGGTGTGGAGTGAGGTTGGAGAGATTTTCTCTATTCAGTTTTCGCAACGCCATGATCATTGGCTGGCTGGTTCCAATGGCCTTTGCTGCGAATGCGTCCGCTTGGAATTCGTACTTTCGGGACCACAAACTCGAAATTGGGGTAAGCCAAAATGTAACGGTTCCGGCAAGCAGCGAAAACACGAGAAAAGCCGGCGCATAGCCTTCAGTGAAGCCGAAAGCCTCGACGAACGAGGGTTGCTGCGCCAACAGGTTTAGCAGATAAAGCCCGACCAAAGTCGTGATGAATGATCGCATGATCATTTTGGGGACATGCCTGAGTTTGAAATGGCCGATCTCATGAGCTAGCACGGCTTCGAGTTCCTTGTCTTCAAGTTGTTCAATCAGCGTGTCAAACAGGGCGATCTTTCGCCCCTTGCCCAGGCCGGTGAAAAAGGCATTGGAATGTTTGGATCTTCGACTGCCGTCCATCACCTGAATTCCGGCGTTGATGAAACCGGTGCGCTCTGCCAGTCGGTTCAACCGGTCTTTCAAATCACCGTCGGGCAGCGGGGTAAATTTGTTGAAAAGTGGCAGGATGAAAATCGGGGCCAGTACGCTCATGAGCAATTGAAAAGCCACGATCACACCCCAGACCCAAAGCCACCAGTACTCTCCCCCGTTTTCGGTCAACCAAAGAATCAACCAAAGGAGGGGAACGCCGATGATGAAACTGAGCATTAGTCCCTTGGCTTGATCTCCCCACCAGGTTTTTTGGGTTGAAGTATTAAAACCGAACCGCTCTTCGAGTTTGAACTGGGAATACCAGGAAAAGGGCAGGGCCAGCAAAGAGAAGAGCCATAGCACAGCCCAAAGCGTTGTCGCTTGGGCAAAGTGGGATTCCCCGAGACTGGTCGAAATCGTGTTAAAAACGATGGAAATGGTGCCGAAAAAAAGAAGCCCGATGACCAGCACGGTTGAGTAGGTGTCGGACATTGTGCCTAAGCGTGCCTTGGCCAAGGTGTAGCGAACGGATTTTTGATACGTCTGCTCATCCATGATTTCCTTGAACGGTTCCGGGATGGAGTTCGCGTGTTTTTTGACATGCCGGGTGTTGAGGTGGTCTAGCCAAAGTTCGAACAAATAGCGCAAGGTAACCAAACCAAGCGCGACGGCGACGTAAATTGTTTTCGGTTCGTCCCAGTTCATGTGACCTCCTTTATTGAATCCCGGAGGGTGTTGAAGATTTTTTTTACCTGTGGCTGTGTGGTGCAGAACGGAGGCATAATGACGATGACGTTTCCGATTGGCCTTGTCAGCACGCCGCGCCTGGCCATCGCATTGCAAACGCGAATGCCAACCTGCTTCGGCAGATCAAACGGTTTTCGGGTTTTCCAGTCTTCAACCAATTCGACGGCAAGGACTCCACCTGACTGTCTAATGTCTCCAACCATATCTAGTTTCCATAGAGGCTTGGAATATAATTTCAGATTGGCTGCGAGGCATGATCGTTTTTGATTAGTGTCACCGCTCTCGAGCAGATCGAGACTCGCAAGGCTGGCTGCTGCGCCGAGAGGGTTGCCGGTGAAACTGTGGCCGTGGAAAAACGTTTTAAATTCGTCGTACTCGCCGAGGAATGAATCGAAAACCTCCTGAGTAGTCAGCGTGGCGGCCATGGGTAGGTATCCGCCGGTCAGTCCCTTGGCGATGCAGAGGTAGTCCGGCTGAATTTTCTCTGCATGACTGGCGAAGTATCCGGCAGACGCACGGCCAAGCCCCGTCATGACTTCGTCCGCAATAATTTGCGTTCCGTGCGCACGTGCGATGGCGCCGACTCTGGCTAGCCACCCCTTCGGTTGGGCGATTAATCCAGCGGGCCCCTGCACGCCGGGTTCGACAATGAATGCCGCGTAATCGCTGCCTCGTTTTCTGCGGCTTTCGAACTTCTTTTCCACTTGCTCGACACACTCCATGTTGCATTTGCGATACTCCCTGGCGTCGGCACGTTGGGGCTTGGCCTTGTTGAACGGGCAGCGGTAGCAGTACGGCGAGGCGACCTTGTCGGTTTTGAAAAGCATACCGGAGTATGCCTTGTGAAACATGTCGATGTGACCGGCGCTGACAGCACCAATTGTGTCACCATGGTAGCCAGCATCGACCGAGAGGAATCTTGGTTTGCGCGCTCGGCCGGTGCGCCGCGCGTGCTCGTATGCCAACTTGATCGCCACCTCAGTTGCGGTCGAGCCGTCGTCCGAGTAGAAGACCTTTGCCAAGCGCGGCTCGGTTTTCGGGAAGCGGGTTCGCGGCTTGGCCAAGCGGATTAGTCGTTCGCCAAGTTTGGCTGCCGGTGAGTTCGCAAAACCAAGCGCTGAGACGTGGGAGACCTTGTCCAGTTGAGTGCGAATGGCACGATTGATCTTCGGATGGTTGTGGCCGTGAAGGTTCGTCCAGATGGATGAGTTTGCGTCGATGTATTTTTGCCCGGCGTTGTTCCAAAGATGAGCCCCCTTGCCACGTTCGAGAACGATCGGTTTGCTCTTCATCCAGTCCCGCATTTGCGTGAACGGATGCCAGAGATATTTTTGATCGAGTTGGGCTGCCGAGGGGGAGTGGTTCATCTTTCGGTTAAGGGGATTTCACTGAAGACACTGAGGTCGAGTTCGAAGCCGGTGCCGAAAGCCTGTGTGTTAACAGAGGTAAGGTCGATTTCACCATTGCAAATTGCCAGCGTTGGCCAGCCGGTTTCGCTGGTTTTGTACAAACCATCATGTGCGTTCAAAACCTGTTCTCGAGTGCGTTCGGGAAACTGCGACAGTCCGGCCATATAGTGGTGACCGTTGCGCTCCACACTTTCAATTCCAAGAGTTGCCATCACGGCCAAATCCTGAATCACCGCGACTGGGCCAACGTTGCAAAGGTCTTCGCCGCTCATTACGGTTTGATTGCCATTGCGGCGGTGATGTTCCAGTAAGCAGGCGTTTGCGATTCCCTTGAAGATGCCTTTGCAGTTTTTATGACTGGTTCCGGCGTAGCCTATGGCCAAGGCTTGGGGCAGGCTCTCTATGGTGGCGTCGGATTCGTCAATGATGACAGCGGGCCGGTCGGGCCATTGGTCGAACTCGGACTTTAATGATTCATTCAACGCGCCATCGCGGTGGAGCGGTTGCTCGATGAAGAGGAGATGGTCAAAGAAGGTCTCCAACTCCGGTTCTGCGTGAAGGATGTTCCAGTGATCCCGAAATGCTGTGACAGACTGAAATTGTTCATTCCCGTCCAGACTAAATGCGAAATCACTGTCTGCGTGTTGCTCGATGCATTTGGCCACGTTCTTCAGCCTGTCCAAATCCCACTCAATGTCCCCGTTGATCTTGATTTTAAAATGGCGCAAGCCGTACGCCTGAATGCACTGATCCAGTGATTGGGGCAGAGTGTCGTCGATCCGGTCGTCTGCATCGATTTGGTTGGAGTCAAGGGGGTCGCCAAGGCCGACGGTGTGCCGGGCCTGCAACTTGGCCAGAGGTGTCTTTGGCAAAAGGTTTGAAGCGGATTGGCCCTCAAGGCATGAGTGGATACGGCCGGGTTCAAAGCCAAGCGAACCACTGAGCAGCGCTTGGCCAAGGGTCTTGTTGCTCTCCTTGCAGGTTGCTTCGATCAGGGCGCGTTCAACGAGAGATGTCCCAAAGTGAGCCAGCAGGGCTGGAATGTTGTTTGCTTCGGCCCACCGTGATTGTCCGTCGTAGATAAGCTTC
>WTHH01000186.1 GCA_011523195.1 Verrucomicrobiales bacterium | reverse complement strand
CCTCCCCACCGCCGTCTCCTTGATGTCCGCGAAGAAGGCGGCCATGCTGTAAAAGTCGCGCGTCGAAAATGGGTCATACTTGTGGTCGTGACACTGCGCACAGCCAAGCGTCGAACCCAGCCACACGCCGGAGACGTTTCGCACGCGGTCGGCCGCGTAGATTGCGCGGTACTCTTTCGCCTGTGCACCGCCCTCCTCGGTGGTTTGCAGCAGTCGATTGTACCCGGAGGCGATCCTCTGCGTGATGCTCGGCTGCGGCAACAGGTCACCCGCCAACTGCTCAATGGTGAATTCGTCGTACGGTTTGTTGTTGTTGAAGGCATCGATCACATAATCACGATACGCCGAGACTTCGCGAACCGCATCACTGTGATACCCGATTGTGTCCGCGTACCGCACGAGATCGAGCCAGTGCGCCGCCATCCGCTCACCGTAACGCGGGTCATTGAGCAACTGCTCCACGAATTTCTCGTATGCACCGGCCGACCTGTCGTTGACGAACGACTCGATCTCCCCCGGCAACGGCGGCATGCCCAGCAGGTCGTAGTACAACCGACGAGCCAGCGTCACGCGGTCCGCCTGCTTCGAGGGCTTCAACCCCGCCGCCTCGATCCTGCGCAACACGAACCGGTCGACGTCATTGATCACGAACGACTCATCTTCCGCCTTGGGCGGGGCCACCCGATTCACCGGTTTGTAGGCCCAGTGCAGATCGTACTCCGCCCCCTCAGCGATCCATTGCTGCAGCAGCGCCTTCTGCCGGTCGTCCAACTGCTTGCCGGAGTCCGGCGGCGGCATCAGGTCGTCCTCGTCTTCGGTGAGAATGCGGGCCACGAGTTCGCTCTCCGACGGCTTGCCCGACACCACGGCGGAATAATCGCCAAGGTCAGCCAGTGCCCCCTCACGAGTGTCGAGGCGCAGATCGGCCTTTCGATGCTTAGCGTCCGGCCCGTGGCAGGCGAAACAATTATCACTCAACAAGGGCCTAATATCCCTAGCGAAATCGATCCCTCCCGGTTTTTTTTCTGAGGAAAGCAAAGCACTTGGCCAAGCGACAATAAGCGCCAGCACAACCAGTCGAAAAGAGGAATTGCGAATAAACATGAGCAACATCACGCAGTAAGTGAACGCGGAAAACCTACCCACGCAATCGGCCCGAGCCAACCCAAAACCAAGCGCTTGGCCAAGCGGCGAACTTAGCTGATAACACCGTCGACGACTTTGCCGTGGACGTCGGTCAGGCGGTGGTAGCGGCCCTGAAAACGGTAGGTGAGCTGCTCGTGGTCGATGCCCATTAGCTTGAGGATGGTGGCTTGAAAGTCATGGACATGCACCGGATCGACTGCGACGTTGAAGCCAAGGTCATCGGAGGCACCCCAGCTCATCCCGGGCTTCACACCGCCACCGGCCATCCAAACGGTGAAGGCGTAAGGGTGATGATCGCGGCCCCAGCGTGGACGATTCTTGATGTCGCCCTGAATGAATGGTGTGCGCCCGAACTCACCACCCCAAATGACGAGGGTGTCGTCGAGCATCCCGCGCATCTTCAAGTCCTTGATGAGCCCGGCGCTGGGTTGATCGGTATCCTTGCACTGGGTGTACAACTCGGTGGTGAGGCTGTTGTGCTGATCCCAACCGGCGTGCATGCACTGCACAAAGCGCACCCCTCGCTCGGCCAGGCGGCGCGACATGAGGCAATTGTACGCGAACGAACCCGGCTCGCGCACCTGCGGGCCGTACAGGTCCAGCACGTGGTCCGGTTCGTCGGAAAAATCGGTCAGCTCAGGCACGGATGTCTGCATCTTGTACGCCATCTCGTACTGAGCGATGCGCGTGCGAATTTCCGGGTCGCCAGTCTGCTGAAATTTTATTTCGTTCAACTCAGCGAGATCGTCCAGCAGACCACGGCGCAGGCCCGGCTTCATGCCGGCCGGGTTTTTCAGGTACAACACCGGGTCGCGACTGCCACGAAACTTGGCTCCCTGAAATCGGGTCGGCAGAAAACCGGACCCCCAGTAGAAATCATAAAAAATCTGGCCACAGCTTGTGCCCTTGCTGACGGAGGTCATCGCAACAAAACCTGGCAGATCCTCGGACGGATTGCCTAGGCCGTAGTTCAGCCAGGCGCCCATCGTCGGCCGACCGGGAATCTGCGCGCCACTCAGCAAAAACGAGATCGCCGGCGCATGGTTCACTGCGTCGGAGTGCATGCTTTTTATGAAACAAATGTCGTCCGCCGACTTGGCGATATGCGGCAGGAAGTTGCTCACCCACGCCCCGCTCTGCCCGTGCTGCTTGAACGGCTCGACCGGCTGCAGCATCAGTTTGCCGGTCGGGTTGCCGGTCATGGTGCTGAAGCGTTTACCCCGGAAATATTCCTCCGGCACCGGCTTGCCGTGCACCTTGGGCAACTGCTCCTTGTAGTCGTAAAGATCGATGTGCGTCGGCGCGCCGTTTTGGAAAAGATAAATGATACGCTTGGCCTTAGGCGCGAAATGCGGCAACCCCGACAGACCCTTCGTACCGCCACCGGATTCGTTCGCGGCCGTCAAGCCATCCCGGCCAAGCAGGCTACCCAGCGCAGCCACGCCGATACCGGTGGCGCTCCGTCCAAAAAATTGACGGCGGTTGATGGCCAACTGTCGATCACGCACCGGCGCCGGTGCGTAGGGATCCAAAATATTCCACGAGGAAGACATCGTTCTATTCCTTGTTCAAAGTTTCGTCGAGGTTCAGCATGTTCAGGCAAAGCGCAGTCCACGCAGCCAGCTCAACCGCCTCAATCTGCCCGCCCGGTTTGGAGTCGCCGTGGGCAAGGTACGCGTTGGCTGCGCCGGGGTAGGAGGCAAATTCCTTTGTCGACCGGTCGAGCGTTCGCTTCCAGATGACCCGTTCGCGCTCAGACAATTCCCGTGAAAGCACCCGTGCCGAGGCCAGTGCGAGCCGGGAATTGACCTGCTTTTCCTCATTCAAAATCGTCTCCGCAAGCGACCGCGCCGCCTCGACGTAGGTCACGTCGTTCATCGTGATGAGCGCGTGCATCGGCGTGTTGGTGCGCAGCGGTTTCACCTCGCACACCTGCCGCTTGGCCGAGTCAAAAAACATCGTCGGCCCGACGATCCGACGCCAAAAGGTATAGAGGCTCCGGCGGTGCAGCGCGCGGCCCTTGGCCTGGCTGTAACGCTTCCGGCCAAAAGACGCCTCCTCCCAGACGCCCTCCGGCTGATAGCCGTTGACCGAGGCGCCGCCCTGCCGGTCGTTGAGGATGCCGGACGACGCCAGCGCCTGGTCGCGAATCATCCACGACGGCAACCGAAAGCGCGGCCCACGGGCGAGCAACCGGTTCTCCGGATCCAGTTCATACTGCTCGTCGGAGGTGATCGCCGAGCTGCGCCGGTACGTCTCGCTGGTCACGATTGTTCGCATCAAATGTTTTACGTCCCAGCCGGACTCCATGAATTCCACCGCCAGCCAGTCGAGCAACTCCCGCTGCGCCGGGTACTCCGCCTGCACACCAAAATCCTCCGCTGTCTTCACAAACCCGATCCCGAATAGGGCCTGCCAAAAACGATTCACCGTGACCCTTGACGTCAACGGATGGTCACGGTCGACCAGCCACTTGGCCAAGCCGAGTCGATTGTTCTTCTCCCCTTCCGGAAATTTCGGCAGCGAGGCCGGCACCCCGGCTGCGACTTCCTCGCCACGCTTGGTGTAAAGACCGCGATCGAGCATGTAGGTTTTGCGTGGCTTGCCCATGTCCTGCATGACCATCACCTTGGCCAGTTGTCGTCGCAATTGGTTGAGCCGATCGTCTGCTTCCTTTTTGTCGGCTCGCAATTGAACCAACTCTGCATCCCCAGCCTCGTAGGCTGCCTTGATACGATTCCTGTCGTCGTCAGTCCGTTTGTAGACCCGCGTCTCCAGTGCGGTCAACAGCATCGCCTCCGCGCTCTCCAGTTTCGGCTCCTTCACAG
>WTHH01000146.1 GCA_011523195.1 Verrucomicrobiales bacterium | reverse complement strand
GTCGTGGGCGCTCTGTTAGCGTCAGCCTTGCGTCAAACAATTGAAGATAAAAGCATCATCAGAAATTCAATCATGAAGCTGTCAGGTGAGGAGCATTTGATTGCCGTTTTTATTCGAAACGGTTTGCGCTGGATCGGTTGTCTGGTTTGTCTCCTTGCTTTGGCAGTCTCCGGTTGGACTGACGCTGCCTGGTATATGCCGCCGGATATCAAGGTTGCGGAGGGTTTTGAGGTGCGACTTGCGGCGGCCCCGCCTTTGGTCGGGTATCCGATGATGGCGTGCCTCGATGATCGCGGGCGCCTGTACGTGGCGGAAAGCGACGGCCGCAACCTGACCACGCGGAAGGCCATCGAGCGGGAGTTGCCCCGTTTTGTGAGGCGCCTAGTCGATGTGGACGGGGACGGGGTTTTTGATAAGAGCACGATTTTTGCGGATCGCATGACTATGCCGGAGGGGGGGCTGTGGCATGACGGGGCGCTTTACATCATCTCGGCTCCCTACCTGTGGCGGCTGGAGGATCTGGATGATGACGGAGTCGCCGACAAGCGGGAGAAGATTCTCGGAAGCATGGAGTTCGATGGGAGGGCGAATCAACACGGGCCGTACCTTGGCCCGAATGGGAGGCTTTATTTTACCGGTGGCCATTTTGGCTACAACCTCGTTGGCACTGATGGAAGCCGCTCCGGACACAGTCGGGCGGCCGGGGTTTTTTCGTGCTGGCCGGACGGCAGTGATGTCCGAGTGGAAGGGCAGGGAGGGATCAATCCGGTTGACATCGTTTTTACCGCGAATGGAGACATGCTCTCTACCTGCGCTATATTTGACAGCTTCGGCGGGAAGCGGCACGACGCCCTGATTCACTGGATGTGGGGCGGGCTCACGCAGCGGGTTTACGGGAGTCCGTTGGTGCCGGAGACCGGGTTGCGCCTTCCGGCGGTCAGTCGCTGGGGGCAGGTGGCTCCGGCTGGGCTGGTGCGTTATCGCGGTCAATCGTTTGGTGCGGCCTATAGTGACACGCTGTTTGCCTGTCAGTTTAACACGCACAAGGTGGTTCACGTCCGGTTGGAACCGAAGGACGGAACATTCGCGACAGTCGAAAGCGATTTTCTTTCATCCGAAAGCATAGGGTTTCACCCGGCCGACATCCTCGAGGATGCCGATGGCTCCCTGCTGCTGCTGGATACTGGGGGATGGCTGAGCTGGGGTTGTCCTTTTTCGAAGAACGCCAAGCCTGAAATCAAGGGCGCGATTTATCGCATCCAAAAAAAAGGAGGATCGGTCCCAGAGGATCCTCGCGGGTTGGAGATCGACTTGCATTCGCTTGTACCCGAGGAGCTGGTGGGCCTGCTGCGGGATACGAGGCCGGCTGTCAGGGACAGGGCGGCGGATACCCTCATCGAGCGGGGCGATGTCGTGATGCATGAGGTCGAGAGCGCCTTTCTGCACTCGGGTGAGGCGGCCTTCAGGAAGCGATGCCTTTGGCTGGCATCCAGACTGAGAGGTGGCCGTGCACTGGGGTTGCTGCGGGAGGCGTTGGCCGACTCCGATCCCGGTGTGCGTCAGGTGGCTGCCCGATCGCTTGGGCGATTGAAGGATGACTCTGCAGTCAGGCAACTTACTGGGCTGCTGGATGACTCGAGTCCATTTGTTCAGGCCGCAGCGGCGACGGCGCTCGGGCAGTTGAACGGCAAGACAGCGGTTTCTGTGTTGTTCGAGAACCTGAACGCAAGCGGTTCACAGCATACGCGTCATGCCTTCGTGTATGCACTCATCGAGATTGGAGATTCGCGCGGCGTGAGCGCCTATCTGGCGGACGACGATCCCTACCGACAGCGCATCGCCCTGAGGGTGCTGGACGAATTGGGTGGTGAATTGCAGGCCGCGAAGGTTGTGCCGCTTTTGCAATCTCCAGACATTCATGTTCGTCAGGAGGCTCGCCGGGTGATTTCCGGACGCAAGGAATTGAAGGAGGAAATGGTTCGGCTATTCCGTGAGTTGGTTGCCGAGAATGAAGTCAGCGAGTCGAATGGACAGTTGATCGAGGAGATTGTGATGGCCAATGCTCAGGACGCCACGTTTCAGGCGACCCTCATCGATACCTTGAAAACCGGGGGAGTGAAGAACGAAATCAGAGGGCAGGTTTTGGCTGCCCTGAGTTTTCTCGATGACCTTCCCGAGCCACTTCGCGACGGGGTTCTGCTTGGGTTAAATAGCGGGGTGTCGGAGTTGAAAGAGGAGGCGTTGAACATCGCCCAGCGATTCAAAATGAGTCAGCCCATTTTGGACGCTATATCAGCGTTTGCAAAAAATGAAAATGAACAGGCTGCATCGCGCGCGAGTGCCATTCAGGTTCTCGTAAATCACGAGAAACCACTGTCCGACACCTCGCTCGCCTTCCTGACGAAACTTGTCATCGATAAAGACGCCCCGGTTCTACTGGGCCGACAGGCTGCCCAAGCGCTTGGCTCACTGCGACTTCGATCGCTTGGCAAATCTCAATCGGATTTGTTGATCCGAGCCGTGACCAAGTCGCGCTCAGTCCATCTGCCCAACCTGATCAGGCCCTTTGCCCAAGGGCATGATCCGAAAGCATCCGGCGATGGAGACACAGCCAAAAAAGCATGGGCTCAAATCGGAAATGACCTGGCTGCGGCGTTGGAAAATAATCCCGGCTTCGCCCTGCTCCAAGCCGGCCAGCGGGAGGCGATCATCAGGGCATTCACCGAAAAGGGCGCCATTGCCCACGTGGTGTTGTCATCCCTATTGAAAAAGAAATCCGTCGGGCAATCTGATCAGCAGTCTGCGATCAAGTCGCTGCTGGACGGCTTGGCCAACGGCAACGCTTCGCGCGGCCGCGTGCTGTTCCACGATCAACGGGTGTCGTGTGGTGCCTGCCATCGCATCCAGAGTCAGGGTGGCCAGTTGGGGCCGAACCTGACCCGGATCGGCAGTATCCGGCAACCGCGCGACCTGATTGAGGCTGTGCTGTATCCGAGCGCGACGGTTGTCAACGGCTACGAGCATTATGTGCTGGAGACAGACGATGGCGGAATTCACGGCGGACTCATTCAGCGGGAAACCAAGGATGCCATCTACCTGAAAAATGCGAACATGAGAAATGTCCGTGTTTCACGGAGTCAAATCCGCGGGGTCACGACGTCTCCGGTTTCGGTGATGCCGGCCGGACTCGACCAACTGTTGTCCCGGCAGGAATTGCTGGACCTGATCGCTTTCCTTCAGACTTGCCGATAACTCTAATACTGTGAAATCAATCTCAAGAATTACACTGATGATATTGTTCGTGTTGCAAGCTGGACAGGTTCCTGCCTCCGAACGCTCCTTAAAGGAAAAAGTGCCCGCTCCCTCAATAGTCTCTTCTGCGAATAATGATTATGCGAGCAACAAGAACAAAGGAAATTTAACTGCCAATACAAAGATACGATTTGCAACCTACAACGTTTTGTTTGGTTTGTGGGCAAAGCCGGAATCTGTAGGGAAAATGTTTAAACCGTATAACTTGGATGTGATTTGTTTCAACGAGGTGCCTCACGGCAACTGGACGTTGCGTGTTGGCAGGGAGTTGGGGATGAAACATGTGCACGTGGGTAAAGTTTCCTCTGCGAATCACAAGGATAAATACAAATCGATATTAAGTCGGTTTCCATTACGCGATAAGACTGAAGTTGCGTTTGATTCAAAAGGGTGGAAGCCTGCATCCGTGGTGACTGCAAGGACAAACATAAAGGGTGTGCCACTAACACTATACTCTACACATATACCAGGGCAGCCAGATGTTGAAAATTCTGCGGCATCTTTTATCTCAAAAGAGATGCTCAGCGATCCGCATGATGACAATCTTTTTGTTATGGGAGATTTTAATAATCTATTATTTGAAGGTGCTCTTAAAGCCTTCAAGGAAGCTGAGATGAAATCAATTTGGCATGGGCTTTCGATTAATACGGACAGTATTAGCA
>WTHH01000555.1:2595-3996 GCA_011523195.1 Verrucomicrobiales bacterium | reverse complement strand
AGCGCGAACCGCTCATCTTGCGCAGCCGCCCAAAGCGTGGCCTTGCCCATTTTTGAATGGCCCATGACGGCCACCCGACTGGCGTCGATGCGGTCGTTTGTCTCAAGGTAATCCAGAGCGCGCATGCCGGTCCAGGCGTTGGCCCCGAGCACGCCCCACTCGTGTGCTTTGGGGAAACTTTGTCCGTCGCGGAAAAACAGCTTGTGGATGCCACGCCCGAATGACACCTCGTTGTGCCCGATGAGATCGCCGTGATACACCGACACGTAGCCGTAGCCGTTCGCGATCAGCTCGGCCAGCGGCACGCCGTTGCGGAGGCGGCCCTTTCGGCTGCTGCTCAACTGTAGACTTGTTCCCCGCGGGCTGTCGAAGCTCAGCATCATGAACGCCGGTGCCGGTTCCTTTGCGTCATTGGGGATGAACACGACCACGTGGGTCTGCACTGCTCCCTTGCGATTTTTGAACCGCATGGAGACATCGAGCTTGGTTGCCTTGCCGTCCATGAACGCCTTGTCCTCCTTGATGACCTTGTACGTTTGCTCGATGGACTCAGGCGGCACTGGCACGGCGCCGTAGATGAAATTGGCGAAGAGCGACAAAATCTGCGGCCGACGGACGTTACGCCATTGCTCGGCGGTAGTGACCGGTTTGCCCTCGGCGTTAATCAGCGGGTCGGGCAGGTCGTAGTGCGGGATCCGGGACTCGTCATAGTTGACGTCATTGTCGAACTCTTTGAGTTCCCGTGCGGAGGCACAACTACAGGCCAAGCCAAGGGCGGCGGTGAAAACGAGACAATTTCGAAGCATACTGAACCGTCGATGGTATAGACAGCCCACCGCTTGGCCAAGCGCGGAATGGCTGAATCAAACGGTGTTATGGCTCTGGAATTTTCACCGCATTCGGGGCTTTTTGAGTGTTTTGAGGCCGGTGAATGTTTTCTAGCCCTCGCTGCCGATGGCCTTCATGACGGCGACCTGTTTTTTCTCCGGCAAAAAACCGAACATCTGCTCGAGCGGATTGATGAGCTGACTGACCGTGCATCTCGATGCTGAGTTGCCGAAGGAGATCATCCCGCTCGGAGTCGAGTTCTTTCATCGCCTCGGCGTTATACCGGTCGATATCCGTCGAAAGCATGGAGTTGGTTTTCCATAATTCGAATTCCTTCTTACCACCCAACTCGCGACGCTTGGTTTTTTAGAGCTTGTTAACGTCGGCGAGAATGATGTCGCGGATGGTCTCCTCCAGGCAGTCGATGTTGCGGAGGTTCTCGATGTACACGCGATAGTCGGCTGCTTCGACCATTTCCCAGGTCATCTGCTTGACGACCGTGTTGGTGACAACCTGCCGGCTGTTGGTCGTCGCTTGGCCAAGCGGAGATTCGCTATAGTTACCGGTACCGCT
>WTHH01000555.1:0-2495 GCA_011523195.1 Verrucomicrobiales bacterium | reverse complement strand
CCAAGTCAACGGGATTTCGTCCGCAAGATGGTTGCGGCTTGGCCAAGGTCTGTTAGATTCCCTGCCGGTGAACAGGTTTTTATCAGAACGCTTGGCGGCTGGGGTTGCATTTTCACTGCTGTTGACCGGCCGCGGTTGGGAATCGACTACGGTTGAGCAGCCGGCCGCCCCGGCTGTTGCTGAGACGAATCAGGCGGCTATTACGCCTCCTTCGGCGGTGGCTCCTTCAGTGGAACCGGCACCTGCTGCATCAGCCGCGGTTGAGCCTACTTTGGAACCAACGCTTGAGCAGTCTCTCCAGCCATCGCTGGAACCGAGCATCGAGCCTTCATTGGAGCCGGTGGTAGTCACTCCACCAACGGAACCAACGCTTTCTGATCCGCTATCGCTTGAGCCATCTTTGGAGCCGACAGACCCGGGCGTGACCGATGGTGATGGGGAGGAGTCGGTGGACGACATTCTAAAGCAGCTCAACGCGATCAAGCTGGACGACGATCCGACCACCAAACTGGGAGACCCGGACAAGGTTGTGAATTTGATGAAAGAGGGGACTAGGCTTGTCCAAAAAGGGGACCCTGCCGGTGCGTTGGCCAAGTACCGGGAGGCATTGAAGTTCGCCGATGGCGAGGGTGACCCCGATGTGTTTTTCAACATGGGCATCGCGCACAAGGCGAGGGGCGAAACGGACCGGGCGATCGCCGCCTATGAAAAGGCAATCCAGCTTGCGCCGGAATATTCCGAGGCACACAACAACCTTGGTAACCTATTGAAGGATCAAAAACGGTTCGCGGAGGCGATCCAGCATTACGAAGCCTCGATCAAGATTTTTCCGGATAACCCTAATACAAACAATAATCTCGGTACGGTTCACGCGATGCGGGGCGACATTGGCAAGGCAGAGACTTACTTCGCGAAGGCGGTAGGCATCCAGCCGACCTATTATGACGCTCGCCAAAACCTGGGAATCGCCTACATGCAGCAGGGAAAACTGGATGAAGCAGAAAAGGAACTGGGCGAGGCGGTCAAGGTGGCGGAGGGTGGCATGCATTACGAGCGACTTCGCATTCAAAACGCTCAAAACCAGTTGGCCAAGGCAAAGAAACCGGAAGAAAGACAGTCGGCACAAAACGAGATCGCCGCGGCACAAAAAGCCGGGCAGATCGCCAGTAAAAAATATTTCCGCGGGAAGGGCCTATTGAACAACGTCCGCGTAAAAATGGGCAAGCCGGCCCAGCCTTAGCGCTCAACATCTGCCCGCAGTGCTGAGGTGCGATCCTGCAACCAGGCGATATCGGGATTGTTTGGTGAACCGGGCGTGATGGGGGAGGACTTTCCGTAGGTGGCCGGCGGCTTGGTTCGGATGTCGATCCACAATTTGATCTCCGCGTGCCCGTCGGCGAACGAGAGTCCGCAGGCTCCGTTGTGGTAGCTCGCCGGGTAGTCGATGAACCGCGCATCCGCCCCTCTCGCATCACACTTCACCGCCATGTCGCCATTGTTGATCGTGTCCGGGTGTTCGTCGAGCAGCATCCAAAATTGACTGGGCGAGGGGGCGGTGATGTCGCCCATTTTTTTGTACACGCGATACGGCGGGACACCGATCCACCAGCGGTATTGGTTCGGGGAATAAAAGTCGTCCGACCCCTCGATCACGGCGTTCATCGACATGCTCCGGATGCGCGGCACCGGTTTGCCCTTGATCTTCACGGTGCTGCGATCCGCCGGGCATTTGTAAATAGCCGGCGTCTCGGTGTACGGGGCGAGCAGCGCATTTCGGGGATTCATCAGAATGCCCAAGTCGGTGTTGTCGGGGTTGCTGCCATTGAAATCCATCCACTGGTTTTGCACCCAACGCGAGTGGCTCGGCAGTGTGTCGTCGTTGACATCGCAAAAGTAGGTGACGGCCAACTGCAACTGCCGGAGGTTGTTCATGCAGGAGATGCCGAGCGCCTTTTGCTTGGCCCGGGCCAATGCTGGCAGGAGCAGTCCGGCGAGGATGGCGATAATCGCGATCACCACCAACAGCTCGATCAATGTGAAGCCACGGCTGGCCTGCCCAACGGTGGGAAAGCGGGAGGAGGCTTTCATGGCAGGGAGGGGATTAGCCGAGGGCCTTTTTCGTCTCCGCCTGAATGGCGTCAATCTCCGGCTTGAGGTCAGCGCGGACGAGGCCGTCCATGCGATCGATGAAGAGGATGCCTTGAAGATGATCCCACTCGTGCTGGATGGCCCGCGCCAAAAGCCCGCCGCACCGGAAGGCGACTGCTTCGCCTTTTTCGTCCATGGCAGAGACGTCGATTTCCTCCGGTCGTTTCACATCCCCGTACACCTCGGGGAAACTCAGGCATCCCTCGGGGCCGACCTCAGTCGCATCCCCGATGGCGGTCCATTCCGGGTTGAACAGGATCAACGGCATGTAGTCCTCAGGGTTGACCTTTTCGCCGTTCACCTCCATGCGCGAGGGGCGATCCTCGACGCCGGTCACATCCACCGTG
>WTHH01000320.1 GCA_011523195.1 Verrucomicrobiales bacterium | reverse complement strand
GTCACCGCCCTGCCCATCTCGGTCGGTGATCAGGTGGCCAACGGCGCCCTGCTGGTCAGCACCGACACCGGCGCCATCATCAGCTTCGGACAGGCCAACGACCAACCAAGCGCCTGGATTTTATTCTAAATGGGAAACTTAAAAGCGATCACGTTTGACCTCTGGGACACGCTCGTCATTGACGACTCCGATGAAGCCAAGCGGAAGGAACGCGGTCTGCGTTCAAAATTCGACGAACGGCGGCATCTGCTTTGGGAGGCGCTAAACAACGCGGACCCCATCGACCCGGAGACGGTCCGGCTCGCCTACAACGTTGGCGATGCTGCGTTCAACAAGGTATGGAAGGAACACCACATCACTTGGCCCATCGCCGAGCGGCTTCGCGTCATCCTAAAGGGACTGGGCCGCGAGTTGCCGACTGACTCATTCGACGCCGTCGTCCGCGCGCACGAGGAGATGGAGGTCGACATTCCGCCGGATGCCATGCCCGGTGCCGCGCCGGTACTCGAGCGCTTGGCCAAGCGCTACAAACTTTGCATCGTGTCGGATGCCATCGTGTCGCCCGGAATCTGCCTCCGGCGCGTGCTGGAAAACCACGGACTGGCCGCACCGTTCAGTGGGTTTGCCTTTTCGGACGAGGTCGGCCATAGCAAGCCACATCGCTCGATGTTCGACTCGGCTGCGCAGCAGCTTGGAGTCGAGATTGGCGAGATGCTGCACGTCGGCGACCGCGACCACAATGACGTCAAGGGGCCGCAGCAACTTGGCATGAAGGCGATCCTGTTCACTGCCTCACGCGATGTGGACAAAGGGACAACCACGGCGGATGCCATCTGTGAGTCGTTCGACGAACTGGAAGCCGCGATTGTACGGCTGGACGCCTAGCGGCGCATGTTTGGTAGGACGAGGTGATTGATCCAGTTGCGCGCCTCGACCGTGCGCAGCGACTCATCGAGGACGGTCGGCTTGAGATCCAGCGCCGCGATGATGTCATCCCGCGAAGGGTCGGCGTGCAGCGCCTCCAGTTGATCAATGTGAGCCAGGCCTTCGGCTTCATCCGCGAAAAATCCAAGCCGAATGAGTTTCTCCATCCGGCAAAACATCAGCCGGGCCATCTCGTGCAGGTCGTACTCAGGGTGATATTGCAGCCCCCAAAACTCGGCACCCTCATGCTTCACGACCACCGACTGCACCCGGGTGAAGTCGTTGCCAGAAAGCAACGTTGAACCGATCGGCAACACCGTCACCTCGTCGTCGTGACTGGTGAAGGCATCGAATACATCGGGTTTCCCCTCGTACAATGGATGAGCCCGGCCCGCCTCAGTGAGCGTGATCTCCCGGGCGATCCCCATCTCGCGGCCATTCGGATTCAATGCCACCTCACCGCCGGCCGCCACAACGGCAATCTGCGCCGCCCAGCAACTGCCAAACCCCGGTACGCCTTGTCGGAAACATTCCCTGGCAAACTCAATCTGCGCCTCCACACCCGGTTCACCGGAGAACACGCAGGAACTGCATCCCGTCCATGCAACACCATCATACTCGCGAATAGCCTCGCCTACCGGAAGGTCGACGCCCGGGTCCGCGGGAAAAATCACATCGCACACGGTTTCATCCGGCGCGTTTTTGAGGAGCAAACTCACGTAAAGATCCGCCGCTACGCTCGCGCCCCCCGCCTGCAATTCCTCGCGGGCAGCCTGCGTGTAGCCGTCGATGATCAGAAATTTGGGAGCGGATGAGTTGGTCATGAATTCACCTGAGAAAATAATACAAGCCAATGGCGCTTGGCCAAACAAGGAGCGCACGCGGCTCGCGTGCGGTTTTTGGCGGCTCGCCACACGCCAGCGGCATATGCTCGCCTTCTCCATGCGAGAAAGGAACGACACGAAACCATATCACGGATGAAATGCATGCCGTTAAACCGCCGGTTGGGTGACTCCGATTTCCTCAAGCACTTCGCCCACCTTGGCCACGAGCTGGGTCATGTCCTCGGGGTGGACGTCGCCGATGCTGCCGATGCGAAAGCATTGCGCGTTGGACACTTTGCCGGGGTAGATGACGAACCGACGCGCCTTGAGTGCATCGTAAAATTTCTGGAACTCGAACCCCTTGGCTTCCGGGTAGTGAAACGACGTGATGATAGGGGACTGGATTTCGTCGCCAATGAGCGTGCGAAAACCAAGCGCGCGCATTCCCTCCACCATCGTTTTCTGATTGGCAACATAGCGTGCGTGGCGCGCCTTCACCCCCCCCTCAGACTCGAGTTCGTCAAGCGCTTGGGCGAAGGCCTTTACAACGTGCGTCGGTGATGTGAACCGCCACTTGCCGCCCTTGGTCTCCATCTCGTGCCATTGGTGGTGAAGATCGAGACTGTGCGACCGGGCACGTCCCTTGGTCGACTCAAGCGAGGCACTATCGGCCACCACGAAACCAAACCCCGGCACGCCCTGAATACATTTGTTCGCGGAGGAAATGAGATAATGTGCGCCGGTCGATTCCATGCTCATTGGGATGCCGCCGAATGAGGACATCGCGTCGAGAATGAACTCCCGACCATGCCGCCGAACCATCGCGCCGACATCCTCCGCGGGGTTGAGCATGCCGGTGGTCGTTTCACAATGCACCATTGCGACATGCGTGATCGCGGGGTTCGCGGCCAAAATATCCTCCGCCTGGTCAAGGTCAGTTGACTCGGTCTCTACCTGGCCAAGCTCAACGGTTTCGATGCCGAGCATTCGTGCGATGGTCGTGATGCGGGCCCCGTAGGCTCCGTTGTTGAGTACAAGCAATTTACCGTCAGAGGGGACCACCGAGCCGATCACCGCCTCGACCGAGAATGTCCCGCTGCCCGGCATGAGCACCGAGGTGTAGGCACCCAGATTGACATCATCGCGCACCGCCAAGCGCACCAACCGCATGCGAATGAACTCGACGATGCTGTTGTAGTCGACGTCCCACGTGGAGTACTCCTGCATCATGGCGCTGCGAACGGTGCGAGTCGTAGACAACGGCCCGGGGGTCAGTAGCAGGTACTGCGTGTCTCGCTCGTTCACCATGGCAGGGAAAATGTCTTGGTCGTGGTCATGAACTTCATCGCCTCGATGACGCCCTCCTTGATGCCTAGCCCGGAATCCTTCACGCCGCCGAACGGCGAACATTCCATCCGGAAACCCGGCACCTGATTGACGTTGACCGCGCCGGTCTTCAACTCCTTGACCACGCGAATGGCAGCCGCCATGTCGTTGGTCACCACGCCGGAGGACAGGCCAAAGTCGGATGAATTGGCCAACGCAATGGCGTCTTCGAGATCGCGCACCGGCATGATCGGCGCAAGCGGCCCGAACGATTCCTCGCAGACCATCTCGGCATCGCGCGGCACGTTGGCGATGATGGTCGGCTCGAGCTGAGCGCCGTTGCGATTGCCGCCGAGTAGCACTTCCGCCCCGGCGGCGACCGCCTTGTTGACCCGCTCCTCCAGCTCGATAGCGGCCGGCTCGTCGATGACGGTGCCGATACGGGTCGCCTCGTCGGCGGGATCGCCCACAGTAAACTCCCCGGCCTTGGCCACGAACCTGGCCGTGAACTCATCAAGCACCGCCTCCTCGACAAGGAGGCGCTTAACAGCGGTGCAGCGTTGGCCGGAGTTGCGGAAAGACCCCTCGGTCGCCAGCGTTGCGGCGAGGTCGAGGTCGGCGTCACGCAGTACGATTAGCGGGGCGTTGCCTCCCAACTCGAGGCAAAGTTTCTTGTAGCCGGCGATGGTGGTGAGATGTTTGCCCGGGCCGGTGCCGCCGGTGAAGGTGACCAAATCCACCCGCGGATCGCGCACCAGTGCCTCGGTGATCGTTTTGCGATCTCCGACGAATGTGCTGAGCATGGCCTGTGGCAGGCCAGCTTCGTACAACAGCTCAGTGAGGCGGATGGCTGTCAAAGGCGTCTTGCTGGACGGCTTGAGCAGCACCGGCACACCGGCAGCGATTGCCGGAGCCAGCTTGTGCGCCACCTGATTGAGC
>WTHH01000049.1 GCA_011523195.1 Verrucomicrobiales bacterium | reverse complement strand
ACAGGGGGCTGTGCTTCAATTCGCGGGACAGGCGGTATCACGACACTCGCGGGACAGATGGATCGATTACGCCTTCACGCAGGCGGTGCGCCATCAGGAGCGCCGCTGGATGACCGGGCTCACCGAGGGCACGCTCGACTTCGCCGAGGACACCGGCTCAATGCTTGCCGTGCTCGAGAAAGGCGGCTCCAAACAGATGCTCTCCCGCCTGATGAACCTGGCCAAGTCGGAGGAAATCAGCGCCAACGGGTTGCCTGGGATTTATAGGGGCATAGCCTCGCTCGGTGGCCCGGCAGAGTTGCGGCAGATTTTTGAACCGGGCTTCCATCTTTCGACGGCCAGTCAGGCGGCGGCGTGGGAGGCACTCGCTGCGTCCAGCCACGACGAAAAACCGGAGGGCGACCTGCAGGTCATTTTGAACGCCGCGCTCGTGGGCACAAACGAACGGCTGCGAGTGCAAGCGCTTGGCCTGATCTCGCGCTGGAGGGTCGCCGAGTTACAGGACGCCACTGCAACACTCGCGTTCACGGATGGCACAGCACAAGCCACACGCTTGGCTGCCGTGCGCACCTTGGGCGCATTGGGCGCGGACGAAACCAAGCGCTTGTCCAAGCTAATCGGCAGCGATGCCCCGGCCGAGCTGCGGATCGCCGGTCTAGAAAGTCTCGCCCGCTTGGACCTGCCTGAAGCCGCCGCGCTTGGCGCCGGCATGATTGCCGGAGGTCAGACGGTCGATGAAGTGTTGCAGACATTCCTCAATCGCGAAGCAGGTGGCGACGCCCTGACCAAGGCCTTGGCCAAGGCGCGAATCGGCAAGGCGCCCGCTGCGACAGCACTGGCCAGGCTGCAATCGATCGGCAGCAGCGAGGCCAGACTGATGGAGCACCTCGGCAAAGTGGCCGGCGTGAAAAACAGCGTGCCGACCTATTCCGCGGGGTACGTCTCCAGCTTGGCCAAGGCGGCAGCCGGGGCGGATGCTGCGAACGGCAAGTTGATGTTTGCAGCCACGGGCTGCATCGCCTGTCACAGGGTTGGCACTGCCAACAATACCGGCATTCCGTTCATCGGGCCGGAACTGGAGACAATCGGCAACACCCTCAGCACGGAGCGGATCATCGAGGAAACACTCTGGCCGGGCCGCCATGTGAAGGAGGGCTTCAGCCTGCTGCAGGTGACAACAAAAAACGGCAATGTGCATCAGGGTTACGAGCAACGCTCTCGCGCGAAGGACGTCATCCTCCGGCCGTTGACACAGGCCACGACCATCACCATCCCGCACGGGGAGATTCGCGAGCAAACTGAGCTGGGCTCCGCCATGCCAGCCGGGTTGACCGCCAACCTCAGTCGGCAACAGCTCGCCGACCTGATCCGGTACCTGGCCGAACAGGGCCGCAACTAGACGACGATGCTGGCTGAATTGCGAACTCCCGACCTCGCTGTTCTGGTCATCTATTTCGTGTTGCTGGTTGGCGCGGGGTTTTACTTTCGCAAACGCAGCGCCTCGGTGGAGGGATTCGCGGTAGCCAACCGCTCGCTGCCCGGCTGGGTCTGCGGCCTCTCCATCTTCGGTACGTACCTCAGCAGCAACACCTTCATCGGCGTTCCGGGTAAAGCGTACGGCGAAAACTGGAACGGCTTCGTATTCAGCCTCTCGCTGCCGATCTCAGCTTACATCGCGGTCAAATGGTTTGTGCCGTTTTACCGGAAGAATGCCGGCCTTTCCGCCTACGAGCATCTCGAAAAACGGTTTGGCCCATGGGCGCGCATGTACGCAGTCGCCTGCTATCTGCTCACGCAAATCTCTCGCGTCGGCACGATCATGTTCGGCGTGGCCGTGGGCCTGAGCGCGTTGACCGGCTGGGAGCTGGAAACGATCATCATCGTTTCTGGCATAGCGGTGACGCTTTACACCCTGCTCGGCGGCATCGAGGCGGTCATCTGGACCGATGCCATCCAGAGCATCATCCTCACGCTGGGGGCGATCTTCGTGGTGGTCCTGATCCTCACCGGCATGCCGAAGGGAGCGGGGCAGGCGCTCACGCTCGCGAGCGAGGCAGAAAAATTCAGCCTCGGCGACATGGGCCTGAGCTTCGCCAGCTCCACCGTTTGGGTGATGCTGCTTTATGGCATTTTCATCAACCTGACCAACTTCGGCATTGATCAGAATTTCGTGCAGCGCTACCACGCAGCCGACTCCGAAAAAGCCGCCGGCCGCTCGGTCTGGTTGGGCGCACTACTCTACATGCCGGTGGCGCTGATGTTTTTCTTCATCGGCTCAATTTTGTTTTCATATTATCAGGCATACCCGGCGCTGCTTGAGGATGTGCGCTTGGCCAAGGCGACCGAGCTGGTCGCAGAAGAATCACCAGGCTTGGCCAAGGGCTCTCCGGAGGCAGTAGCCGAGGCCAAGCGCTTGGCCGGGGAAATGAAACCGGCCAAGTACGGCGACAACATACTACCACACTTCATCGCCAACCGCATCCCAGCCGGCCTGGCCGGGCTGTTGATCGCCGCTCTGTTCGCCGCCGCCATGAGCAGCATCGACACCAGCCTCAACAGCTCGTCCACCATCGCGCTGCAGGATTTTTATCGGCGCTGGTTGCGGCCAGGCGCAACCGAGGCGGAGAGCCTGCGATTCCTCCGCATCATGACCGTGGTGTTCGGGTTGATCGGCACAAGTGTCGCCCTCGCGATGATGGGCGTAAAGAGCATCCTCGACGCGTGGTGGAAAATCAGCGGCGTGTTCGCCGGAGGCATGCTGGGGCTGTTCCTGCTGGGCTTCATCAGCCGCCGGGCCACCAACGCCGGGGCCGCTCTAGGCGCGACAATCGGCGTGCTGGTGATCCTGTGGATGACATTCACGCCGGACATGGAAGGAGAACTTGGCTGGTTCCGCAGCCCGTTTCACTCCAACATGATCACCGTCATCGGCACCCTCTCCATCTTCCTCGTGGGGCTGGGCGCCTCGCGGATTCTTGGCCGCAAGCGCGGTTAATCTTGCAACCGTCCCGCCCCGTCAGCAGAATAACGCGTAGGAACGATGGCTAATTTTCCAAACGAAATTCGGATCAACCCTCAGGCACTGAACAAGATGATTCTTGGCGGTATCGGCGTGGTACTGGTCGCGATGGCGGTCCTGACGAGTTTTTACAAAGTCAACCCGCAGGAGCACGCCGTGGTGCTGCGGTTGGGCAAAGTCCACGGCGACGTCGTGACGGACGAGGGGCTGCAGTTTAAATTGCCGTTCGGGATCGACAAGGTGCACCTCGTTGAGGTGACGACCGTACGCAAGGAGGAATTCGGGTTCACCACGATCGAGGTCCGGCCACAAAGAGGCACCCGCTACGCACCGCGCCAAAGCGGAGGCGCCTCGCTCATCGTCACCGGCGACTTGAACGTGGCTGACGTCCAGTGGGCCACCCAGTACCTCGTCGACGATGCTTACGATTTTCTGTTCCGGGTTCGGGATCCGATTGTCACATTCCGCGCAATGAACGAGGCAGTCATGCGTGAGGTGATTGGTGATCGCACGATCGATGAAGTCCTGACCACCGGCCGCGAGGAGCTTCAGCTCGAAGTGGAGGAACAACTTCGGTTGATGGTCGATCAGTACAAGCTTGGCATCAAGCTGGACAAGGTCATCCTGCAAAACGTATTCCCACCAAAGGACGTGATACCCTCTTGGACCGACGTCAATCAGGCACAACAGGAGCGCGAACAAAAAATCAACACCGCCGAGTCGGAAAAAAACAAGGTCATCCCGAAGGCCGAGGGTGACGCCCTGCGCGTTGTTGAGGAAGCCAACGGCTACGCCGAAGAACGCGTCAATATGGCCCAGGGCGAGGCCGACGCTTTCAAGAAAGTCTTCGCCTCATACCAACTGGCACCGGAGGTCACACGCAAACGAATCTTCCTTGAAACCATGGGGAAAATACTCGCCAGCGGCCCCAAGAAAATTGTCATGGACGAGGAGGCCAAGGGCCTGCTCCCACTGCTTAACATCAACCCGGAGGGCAAATAATGTTGAAAC
>WTHH01000051.1 GCA_011523195.1 Verrucomicrobiales bacterium | reverse complement strand
CTTGATTTCCTGACCTCGCCGGAGTCCGGTCGCACGCTTGGCCAGGCGGCCCTGCTTTGGCTGCTCGCGGAAAAGACAGTCGCCTCTACATTACCGAACATTTACAACGAGGAGCAACTCATCGAGTTCACCGAGGACAAGCCGTACCTGTCGGAGGATGAACTGCAGCGGGTCGAGGAATTGTTCAGTGAAAACTTTGGAGTCGAAGAGGATCCCTGCAACTTTAAGGGGACGATGGAGCGCGATACGGCTGCGTAAGTGATAGCCACTCGACAGGGAATTAGTTTGGGACAAGCTGCCGTATTGGCAGCTTTTTCCATCTTCGCAATCGGATGTGAAACCGCTGCTCGAAAAACGGCAAGCAGTGTATCGAGGTTCGCAACAAGTGCCGCGAAGACGACCGGCAAGGCTGCGGGCAAGCTAGCCGTCGCTACAGTGAAGGCGGGAGGCAAGGTGGCGCTTTCCGCCGGTAAATCGAGCGGCAAGGCGTTACTCGAACTGGCCAAGACCGGGGAGGTGACATTCGTGAACGCTGCCACGGGATTGGTCTCGTCGATCCCGTTTGTGGAAGGACTCAATCTCAAGGGAGCCATCGAGGCGGCCAAGCTCGATCCAAGATTCAAGGCGTTTGAAGTGGTGCGCCCGTCGGGAATCATCCGGGTTGGTGCCGACCAGTTGGCCAAGCTCGGGCGTGCGAAGTTGAAATCTGGGGATGTTATTCGCATGGTGAAGCTCGCTTCCAAATAAGGTGAAGGGGCTAGTCGACACTATCAATCGCGAGACCGAGCGGGTGTTTCTCGTTGGGGTGCAGCTCAAGGCGGAGAACGCCTGGTGCATTGATGAATCGCTCGATGAGTTGGCGGAATTGGTCACGACGGCCGGGGGCGAGGTCGTGGGGCGAGGCACGCAACGGTTGGATAAATTCAACGCGGCGACGTTCATCGGTCCGGGCAAGGCGAAGGAGTTTGCTGAAGAGTGCAAGGAATCCAAGGTCGATACCGTGGTGTTCGACGAGGAACTCAGCCCGGCGCAGGGGCGTAATCTGGAGAAGGTGTTTGAGTGCAAGATTCTCGATCGCACCGCATTGATTCTCGATATTTTTTCCCAACGCGCCCGGACTCGTGAGGGCAAAATGCAGGTGGAACTGGCGCAGTTGAACCATCTGTTGCCGAGGTTAACCCGGTTTTGGACTCACCTTTCTCGGCAAAAAGGCGGCATCGGGATGCGCGGCGGCGAGGGTGAAAGCCAGTTAGAGGTGGACCGCCGGAAAGTCCGCGAGCGGATCGACAAAATTCAACGAGACCTCGAGTTGGTCATGCGCCAGCGTGATGTGCAGCGTTCGGGGCGCAAACGCAACCAGTGGCCGCTGGGATCGTTGGTTGGCTACACCAACGCCGGCAAGTCGACGTTGTTCAATGCCATCACCGGGGCGGCGACCCTGTCGGAGGACAAGCTGTTCGCCACGCTGGATCCGACCACGCGCCGACTGCGCTTGCCTACCAATCAAAACGTCCTCCTTTCTGACACGGTGGGTTTCATTCGCAAGCTGCCGCATGATTTGGTCGATGCGTTCAAGGCCACGCTGGAGGAGGTGGTCGAGGCGGATCTGTTGCTGCACGTGGTGGACATCAGTTCGCCGCATGCGGAGGAACAAATCGAGGCTGTGAACCAGGTGCTGGGCGAACTGGGCGTGGCCGATAAGCCGATGCTGATGGTCTTCAACAAGATCGATCGGGTTACGGCCCCCGGCTTGGCCGTGCGCTATACGACGGAGTACGAGAATTCCATCGTCGTGTCGGCCAAAACGGGGGAGGGGTTTGACGCGTTCATGGCGGAACTTGGCAAGCAGCTAAGACCGGTGCGACAAATGGTGGAGTTGTCGATTCCTCATTCGAAATCCAACGTCATCGCCCGTTTGCACGAGGTGGGGCAGGTGTTGGAGCGCAACTACGACGGGGCCGAGGCTGTATTTAAGGCGCTGATCCCACCGAACCACCTCGCTCACTTCGAATCGTTCATCACTGCCGAGGACGAATTGGCCAAGGCGTAACGCTTGGTTTGGCCCGCCTTGACCGTCATTTTATCGGTCGTTAAGTTGGTCGCGATGATTTCCGGCATCGCCAAGAAGGATTCCCCAGAAGAGGTCAAGGTTCGCGTCGGTGACGAGCGGTTGCTCAAGGTTAGTGAGAGCGCGAGCACCAAGGTGTCGACCCTGCTGCAACGGCAGGGCCGACCGGAGGGGGTGTTGCGTGTGGCCGTGATCGGCGGCGGATGTTCCGGGTTGCAGTACAAACTCGACCTGCAGGATGCACCGGCTCATCGGGATATCCTCGTTGAGAGTGGAGGCATCCGGGTGGTGGTGGATCCCAAGACGGCGCTGTACGTGACCGGAAGTCAGTTGGATTACGCCGACAAGCTGGAGGATGGTGGCTTCAAGGTGAATAATCCCAACGCAGCAAGCACTTGTTCTTGTGGCGAGAGTTTCAGCGCCTGACTGAAGGGACGTCTTTTCATGGTGGATCATTTCGCGCGGCTGAATTTACCCCGCAGGCCGTGGCTGGACGGTGAGCAACTCAGGCAGCGGTTTCACGACCTGTCGGCCGTTGCCCATCCAGACCAGTCTCATAACGCCGACGCGGCTATTAAAGTGGAGAAGCAGGATGACTTTACCGAGATTAATGAAGCCTATCAATGTCTGGAAGATGCCAAGTGCCGGGTTCGCCACCTGATCGAGTTGGAGCGGGGCAAGGCACCTGACAACGTCCAGTCGATCCCTGCTGAAATGACAGACTGGTTTATGGAGATAGGGGATACATGCCGGAAAGTGGACGCGTTCCTTGTCAAAAAGGAAAAGCAGGATTCCCCGATGATGCAGGCGACGTTGATGGTGGAGGGACTGGCGTTGAACGATGAAGTCTCAGCTCTGCACAGTCGGTTGCAAAAGGAATTGGAGCGGGTGGATGCCGAGTTGCTCGCGCTTTGTCCAGAATGGGAGGCATTGGACGGTCAGAGGGAAGATCGCGCGGACACGCTGCCCTTGGCCAAGCTGGAAGCGCTTGGCCAACGCCTCAGTTTCTGGGTCAAGTGGAGCTCTCAACTTGGGGAACGCTTAAGTAGGTTGATGTTTTGAGCATGGCCTGATTGCCCTTTGCTTGACCGATTTAATCCGCTTGGCCAAGCTGTTGCCGCTGATCAAATTTTCAAGATGAATCGAATCGTATTCCTACTCGCAACGGTCGCCTTGACGGCTGCCTTGAGCACCCCGGTCCTGGCTGAAAAGAAAAAGCGCGGAGCCGGAAAAGAGAAAAACTTTGTGTCGCTTTTTGACGGCACATCGACGGACCAATGGATGAATGCCAAGTCCGGTAAGTTTCCTGAAAAGGGCTGGGTGATCGAGGACGGCTGCCTGAAGCACGTGGCCAAGGGCGGTGGCGGTGACATCATCACCCGCGGCAAGTACGAGCAGTTCGATTTTCGTTTCGAATGGAAGGTGGCCAAGGGCGCGAACAGTGGGGTGAAGTATTTCATCATCCGCGAGCGCGGATCGCTCGGTCATGAGTATCAGGTGTTGGACGACGAAAATCATCCTGATGGGGCCAAGGGGGCAAATCGCCAGACCGCAGCATTTTATGACGTGCTCGACCCCGCAAAGGATAAGCCGCTCAAACCGGTGGGTGAGTTCAATTCATCTCGTATTCTCGTGAAGGGCAAGACCGTGAAGCACTTTTTGAATGGCAAGATCGTGCTGTCCTATAAGCTGGGGAGCGACGAACTCAAGGCTTCCATTGCCAAGAGTAAATTCAAAAACCTCAAAGTGTTCGGGCAGCGCCTGGCCGGGCACATTTTGCTTCAGGATCATGGAGATGGCGTTTGGTATCGAAATATCCGTATTCGCGATATCGGAAAGAAATAGGTTTCACAGAACAAATTAAAATACACACGGAAACAGTCGTGCGTGTTTTCTTTGTGTAGCACCTTTATTTTTGTGTCTTATCCAACGAGCGATACGGGTCATCTGACGGGTTCATTTT
>WTHH01000538.1 GCA_011523195.1 Verrucomicrobiales bacterium | reverse complement strand
TCACCGCCTTTTTCTTGGCAGGTGCTTTTTTCTTAGCAGCCTTCTTCACCGCCTTTTTCTTGGCAGGTGCTTTCTTGGCAGCCTTCTTCTTCACCGCCTTTTTCTTGGCAGGTGCTTTTTTCTTAGCAGCCTTCTTCACCGCCTTCTTTTTGGCAGGTGCTTTCTTAGCGGCTTTTTTCTTAGCTTTCTTTTTTGCGGCCATTTGTTCTATGTCACCTCCTCACTCTGGAAACATTCCAACCTCGTTGGAAGTCTTACCAAAGGTGAAACCTAATGGTACTAAGAAGTACTCTACGCGTAGAGTTTGCTTCTTGGGAAGGTGACACTACTCGCAAAAAATTTTTTGACAACCGATTTTTTTAAAAAAACCATTTTTTTGCATTGGGTTTTTGAACAATTAAATCAGCGCTTTGGCCAGTTCAAATGACGATGTAAAAATTCGTACGTTCCCTTACCGTTGATAGTGTGTGGTCCGTCAAACCATTCGATCTCACAGCGATCCTTCAGTTTCAGTTTCCCTTGGTACAGGAATCTTACCTTTGCGAATTCCCAACCGACGGTTTCATCGGAGGCAACGCCGTCATAGTGACCGCGCTCGACCATGAACGGACGCGGCGCGATCAGTCCCGCCATCTCCGCGTAGTTGAATGTACTGCCAAGATCCCACTCGAAGATTTCGTACTCACCGCTGTTGACGTAGCTGTGCGGGTTGCGTGTTGAGGCGTTCTTGTCCACCCACTCGTTGAAGTCGGCTGAGCAAATGGAGAGGCAGTAGTCGGTGACGACAGGCGGCACGCGCATCGCGGTTTTCCCGCCGTAGCTCAGGCCGTAGAAGGCGATGCGTTTTTTGTCCACATACGACAGGGTTTTCAGCCAGTCCACAATTTGCTGATGTTGCGGTATTATCACTGAAAACAGGGTCTTTTTGAGCGGATTGGCCTTCCGCTGCAGGGTGCGAAAACGGTCGGTGAATATGTACAAATTCTGTGGTGAAAAGGTGATAAAACCACGTTCGGCGAGCTTGGCCGCAAAGTCGTGGTAGGCGCGGTGGTCGCCCTGGATGATGTCCTGTGGCCGTCCCTCCAGTCCATGTTGGCAAACGACGACCGGGCGCTTTTCATCGGCCTTCAAGTCACGCGGCAGGAGCAGTATTCCGTAGGCAATGACGTTTTGGAAAACATCGAGGACTACTTCGTGGCCCACCCATTTTTCTGTGTCGTAGATTTTTCGGCTACGCGCATTGAGCGGCAGTCGTTTGCGATCGAAGCGACCGATCACATCGTCGTAAAACTGTGTGCGATATTTTTCGTTCGACGCCTCAAACTTGGCTACGGAAGACGTGTCCGGTTTGTAGAATTGCTTTCGCACGAACGGGCTCTCGCTGAGCAGCCACTGTGTGTGACGGTCAATCTCATGAAACTGCGCCGCGTGGCGCGGGGCTGCATCGAATTTTTTCCGGAGGTGCGTGATGTTGTTTTCTCCCGCTTGGCCAAGCGCTGTGTCTGCAGCAAGCGACTTGAGAAATTGGCCAAGCGCCTGGCCGGTCAACGGTTTTTGTCCACCCTCAACCAGTCGCAGCTTGGCCGGCGGTTCGAGCTTTTCGATAAGCCGCTCGGCGCGTGCCAGTTCCTCTTTGACGGAACCAAGCGCAGGAGTCACGACACGTGACGGGGCACCACGCCCACCCGGGATGGTGGCCTCCGGCCCGCGAGCGGCGTCCACGATGAATGGTCGGGGTGCGATGAGTGAGACCAACTCGGCATCCCCGAATTGCTCGAGCAAACCAAATACATTTCGGTCTATCGGTTCCTGCCAAATGTTTTGTCGGGAATCGAAGTAGCCGCTGACACAGGCGGCATCGATGCGGGTATCCACGGCGGCAGCGTATTGGGTGATCAAACCACCCTCGCCCCAGCCGATTACACCAACCGGTTTGGCGGGCCAACTTTTCTTGTACCAATCGACCACGGCGAGGGTTTTTTGGATCTCGTACCCGACCAGTTGGCGGCCCAGTTCGAAGGCGGAGCGGTAGAGAAATTCGCGTCGAGTGAGACGGCTGATCTTTTCCTGACGATCGATCAACATCGGCACGACCACCCTGCAACCGCTTTCGGCCAGGCGCCGCGCGTACTGCAGTTCAGGAGACAGGCCAAGCGATAATCCGGCGATTTGCTCTGGAATTTGGCCGGAATCGGGAATGGCCACCACGTTGGCCACTACATCGCGCCCGCGTGGTTCAAGCAACAGGCCGGTGCCGGTGACATCTCGAAACGCAGGCCAACTGACGGCATGAATGGTGATGCGGTCGGTTTGACCCACGAGCGATGAAGTGGCGGTGGTGCCGTCCAGTTGCAGGCCGTCGAAGACGGTTCGTGCGTCGCGCAGGCCGAGGATGTGGGCCAGGCGTTTGCGGTTTGGCTCGACCGATTTCACGTAAGCTTCATGAGAGCTAAAATCGCGATCCCAGTATGCCGGCCGCTTGGCCACGGATGCGGCCAGTTCATCGAGGAGGAATTGATCCACCCCGGCGACGAGGTGCGATGCGATGTCGCCCTCGAGGGTGAGAGGTGTTGTGTCGAGCTTGGGCTGGGCATTCAGGTGCAGCGTACAGAAAAGCAGCGACAGGAGGAGGAGTGTTGTTTTTTTCATGGATCGCGCATCGAGTGTAGGCCGGCAGCCGTGCCTGTCGAGGCGGAAGCGACTCAGGCGATCCACGCGACTAGACCCACTACGATGTTCACGTAGAGGGCGGCCAGCAGGTCATCCATCGTTACGCCCCAGCCTTTGGGCATCGATTGGCTTGGTCCGACTGGCCAAGGCTTGGCGATGTCAAACACGCGGAAGAGCAGTATGACGCCCACGGTCCAGCCTTTGTTTTGGCCGCTGAAAAAATGGGGCCACTCCGGCATCACTCCGGAGCTAAAATAGAGGGTAGACACCCAGCCCGCAAAACAGAACGGGACGGCGACAATTTCATCGATCACAATTGAGCCGGGGTCGCGCTGATTCAAAATGACCTCGGCGCGTTCACAAAAATAAACAGAGGCAATCGCGAGAAAAATGAGCATGCTAACGAAGAACTCAAAGTTACCGGGCAACAGCAGCAGGATGAACAGCGGTAAGCCAAGCAGTGTGCCCACTGTGCCGGGGGCCTTTGGTGAAAGCCCGGTGCCAAGCCCCTGGGCAACGAGAAGAATCAGTCGGTTCATCTCAGCAGTCGTTGAGGAAGACTTCCCGGTTTTTCCAGAGATAATAAATACCGGATGTGGCGGTCAGTGTGACGGCTGCCCACTTGGAAATCTCCGCCACCCACCACGCCCAAGCGTGTCCGGCGATCTCAAACGCGAACAATTGGCCGACAATACTCCAGTCACCGTGGCTGTGCGTAACCAGCAGTGCGATGATGGCGACAACCTGGGTGATGGTCTTGTTTTTGCCCTGTTTTTCGGCGGCCAAGACGATGTTTTTACTGGCGGCCAGAAGGCGCAGGCCGGTGATAGCCAACTCGCGCGCCACGATCACGATGACCATCCAGGCCGGCATCCACTCTAATTCGATGAACGCGATGAACGCCGAGCAGATCAGCATCTTGTCAGCCAGCGGATCCATCAGTTTTCCGAAGTCTGTAATCAACCCGCGCTTGCGAGCGATGGTGCCGTCGAGGATATCGGTGATGCTTGCGGCGACGAACAACACCAGAGCCACCGTGTAGTGAAATGAAAATTCGACGAATAGCGCGATCAGAAACAGCACGGTCAACATGATCCGGCTGATCGTCAGTTTGTTTGGCAGGTTCATCGTGTGCGCTTGGCCAAGCGATCAGGCCGGCTCGGCTATCAAATCGTAATCCGTGTGGCCGGTGATTTTCACCTCGGCGAATTGGCCAAGCGGTAGGTCACCGCGCACCAATACTCGGCCGTCAATGTCCGGCGCGTCGACCTCGCCCCTAGCAATGAGGCAGGGGCCAAGGCCCAGTTCCTCGTCGCTGTCTTCACCGCGAATCAGGCCGTGCTCCCACGAGCTGGTGTTGGCCTGCTTCAGTTCCTCCTCGTCGGCCTGTTTCTCGACCAGTACACGCATGGTTTTACCGACCTGCGCCGCGGCGATCTCCCGGCTAATCTCGAGTTGGACGGCCATGGCGCGTTCACGGCGATTCTCTTTTTGTTGGTCGGTCAACTGGCATTCCATCGCGCCGGCCTTGGTACCGTCTTCTTTCGAGTAGGTGAACACGCCCAACCGCTCGAACCGCACCTCGCGCATGAAGTCGAGTAGCGCCTCAAAATATTCCTCCGTCTCACCCGGAAAACCGACGATGAACGTGGTGCGTATCGCGATACCGGGAACGCCCTCGCGGATGCGCCCGATCAGGTCGCGGATGTATTGGCCGCTGGTCTCGCGTCGCATACGCTCGAGCATCGCGTCGTGAATGTGCTGCAGCGGCATATCGACGTACTTGACGACCTTCTCACACCCGGCGATGGCTGTGATGATTTCCTCAGTCCAGTGCGCTGGGTGGGTGTAAAGGATGCGAATCCAAAACTCGCCCTCGATCGAGTTGAGTTCGCGGAGCAGGCTGGCCAGCGTCGAGGCATCGGCCGACAGCTCATTGGCCGCAGCGGTAAATCGCTCAGGCGAGGCGATATTGGCCCGATGATCCGGCCTTAGATCCAGCCCGTAATAGGTTGAATCCTGCGAAATGAGGTTCAGCTCCTTAACGCCGTCGGCCACGAGTTGGCGGGCTTCCTGCACGATGTCGGTCTGGGTACGGCTGCGGTGCGAGCCGCGCATGCGCGGGATAATGCAGAAGCTGCAGGGATGATTGCATCCCTCGGCAATTTTCACATACGCAAAGTGGTTCGGGGTCAGCCGAAAACGAGGCGTCTCGAACTTGGGGATGTAATCCGGCCGCGAATGTATGTCGACCAGCGGCTCGCCGGGAGTTGCCGGCTGTTCGCTCTCGTCATCGGCAACGAGTTCAGCAACCGCCCGCTTGGTCTCATCGTTGTTCGGTTTTTCCTCCGCTTGGCCAAGGCGCGACTCGCGGTTGTCGACGGCCTTACGGACGATGTCGCCGACCTGTTCCACTTGGTCGATCCCCATGAAAGCATCCACTTCCGGCATCAGCTTGGGCAGTTCCTTTCGGTAACGCTGGGACAGGCAGCCAGAGACAATCACGGCCTGGCCGGTGTTTGTATTTTCGCGGAACTCAGTCGACTCGAGAATGGTATCGACGCTTTCCTCCTGCGCAGCGTCGATGAAGGAGCAGGTGTTGACAATGAGCGCGTCGGCTTCGGCGTTTTCGTTTGTAATCTCGAATCCCTGTTTCAACAGGGAACCCATCATCACCTCGGCGTCGACGAGGTTCTTCGCACAGCCAAGAGAGATCATGCCCACCTTCAGGGGCGGTTTTTGTTCTGCAACATCACTCACGCGCCGCACAAGCTAAAGATAATACAATCCCAACTCAACCCTGCGCACTCAGAGCGCGACCGCTTGGCCAAGTGCTGGTGGGACGGCTGTCCCCAGACGTCCTCGAATGCACAGGCAAGCCCTACCGTGAATTGGACTCGAGGCAATCTTCAAAGAAACGGAGCAGTTGCCGGTAGGCGGATTTGGCATCAGTTTTTTTGCGTATATGTTTTGTGATGTCATTCCCCAGCCCATTGCCGTCGGTGAACCACTTTATGTATTCGACAAACTCATCGTCCGACTTGGCCAGGCGACCGTTCACCCCATCATCGATGATCTCGTTGCAGCCAGAGATATCGTATGAAACCACCGGCACGCCGAGGCTGTTGGCCTCGCGAGGCGTGTAGGCGTACGTCTCGCCCCACTGACTGGTGCTGATGAACAGGTCTGCAGCGGCATACGCCGCCGGCATCGCCTCGCGGTCGATATGGCCGTGCGCGTGGACGTTGACGTGCCGCTGTGCCGCTTCAGACACCAATCCGCTCAACTCGCCTTCGCCGCAAATGTGCCACTCAACCCGAGCGGGGTGCGACTCGTTCACGCGTTCGATGACCTTGAGCAGTTGCGCGACGCCTTTTTGCCCGGTCAAGCGGCCGGCCCAGAGGATGTTGAATTTGGCCCGATCTACCGTGATCGGCGGCTTGGCTCGTCTGGCCTGTTCCGCGTATCCGATCGCATCGAACGGGTTCGGGATTTGCACCACCGGATGCCCCGGAAACTGCCGCTCGATCGCCGCTCGATCGCCGCCAGAGATAGTGTGAAATCCGGCCACGCGCTTGGCCAAGCGGGTGTAAAGCGGCGAGGAGTAGAGGAGATTGTGGAGCCGGCTGTGGAGCGTACTCGCGCCGACGTAACGGTGCGGGCAGTGGCAGCCGAAGATAACAGGTTGAACCCGATGATAGCCGATGAGGTTGTGAAACAGAAACGCCTCCGTGATTTCGTTTCGACTGTAGACGAGGTCGTATTGGCCAAGCGCCTGGGTGAGTTCGCGGAAGTTTGCGCACTTGAGGTAGCGCGCTTGGCCAAGTTGGCTCTCGATCGATTCGCGTGACTCGCGATAAATTGTCGACCGATCGAAGAGTCGCAAAAAATAGAGCGAATGCAGTTGGCCGTAGCGGAGATTGAAGGCATCGTCCATCGTCACGCAGTCAACCTGAACGCCGGGCAGGCTGGAGAGATGCGCTGCGGTCTCAATGCAAAAATGCTCCATCCCGCCCGCTGTCTCGAGCTGCACGGTGTTGAAAATCGCAATCTGCATTAGCGCTTGGCCGAGGTGCGCTTGGCCACTTTGCGGCCGGTCTTGATTTTGGTGACCGTCCCGGTGGCGAGGTATCGGGCCGTGAGTTTGCCAAGCAACTTGTCGCGCCGATCGTACAGGCGCTTGGCCTTGCGCGGTCGGTTGCGGGTCAGCAGATAAGCCGTGAGCAACGGCAGGGCCACGGTGGTGTCGACGTAGGCCACCACGCAGTCCGGTAGGGTGTCGGGATCCACCTTGCCCCAGCTCACCGCCTCCGCCGGCGTGGCGCCACTGAGGCCACCGGTGTCCGGCCGGGCATCGGTGATCTGCAAAAAATAATCGTGCCCACTCTCCTCGATGCCCATCACCTCCTGAATCTGCGGCTCGGTCTGGAGGATGAAATTCTTTGGCGAACCGCCGCCAAGGATAAACACCGACGAGGCCAAACCGCGCACCTTGGCATTGTACACGATGGCCGCCGTCTGGTTGACGTCGCGGTTCGGATCGATGGTCAGCCCGGAATCGCGCAGCGCCATGGCGGCGACGTTCATGCCGATCGAGCTGTCGCCGGGGCTGCTGGTAAAAATCGGGATGCCGCACTCGTAGGCCGTCGCCAGCACGGAACTGTCCTTGAGTTTCAGTTTGCGCCCGCGCTCGTGGACGTATTTGCCGAGCAGAAAATGAAACTCGTCGCTGCCCATCGGCTTCTGGAATTCTGGGCCGCTGATCACGCGCCGCACGAAGGCATCCGTGTCGAGTAACACGTCGTAGTCAAACAAGACGTCGTAAATACGGATCACTGACTGCTCGCGCAGCTCGAGGTCATCGAGGAACGGCGAGCCGGCGTAAAGTTTCATGTCCAGCCCATAGTGGAGGTCGTGGTACAGGTTCGCACCGGTCGAGACGATCCAGTCGATGAACCCGGCCTTCATCATCGGAATGAGACACGACTTGCCGAGACCGGCCGGTGTCAGTGCCCCGGTCAATGTGAGTCCGACCATGCCGTTTTTTGGCAGCATCTTTTTGCTGATCAACTGCGCCGCCTCACGCAGGCGGCCGCCGTTGTACGCCATGAAAGTCTGGTCGATCAGGTCCGCGGCCGAGATATCGCGCCCGATACCCAGCGGGTTCAGTCTCGGATAATTCGCGAACCGCCGGGAACCGGCCTTGCTTTTCGCTCCCATGCCCCAAGCGTCCACACCCTGCGCGCCTCTGGCAACCGCATTTTTCCGAATTGCCGTGCGCGGCCGGTTCCCGTTTCATTCGGGCCGCGTGAAAATAGTCATCCTTGATGCATACACGGCCAACCCCGGTGACCTCGACTGGGCTCCCCTCGAAGCGCTTGGCCAAGTGCAGACCCACGACCGTACCCCGTCCGGGTTGATCGCCGAGCGGGCAGCCGATGCCGAGATCGTGCTTACCAACAAAACCGTGCTGGATGCCGAGAGCATCGGCCGCTTGGCCAATCTCAAGTACATTGGCGTGCTGGCCACCGGCTACAACGTCGTCGACCTCGCTGCCGCCGGTGCCCGTGGCGTCCCGGTCACGAACATCCCGGCCTACTCCACGCCGGCTGTAGCGCAGATGGTCTTCGCGCACGTGCTCAACCTGACCCAGCACGTGGCATCCCACGCCGAGGCGGTTCGCCAAGGGGTCTGGGCTGACTGCCCTGATTTTTGTTTTTGGAACGCTCCGCTGGCGGAGCTGAAGGGGCAGACATTTGGCATCATCGGTCTTGGCCAAATCGGCCGCGAAACCGCCGCCTTGGCCAAAGCGTTTGGCATGCGCGTGATCGCCCACAACCACCGGCCACCACGCGAACAGCCCGACGGCATCGAGATGGTTGGGCTGGACGAAGCTTTTGCGCAAAGCGATGTCCTCAGCCTGCACTGTCCCTTGACCGAGAAAAATCTCCACCTCATCAGCGCCGAACGATTGAAGCAAATGAAGCCAAGCGCGCTGTTGATCAACACCGCTCGCGGTCCGTTGGTCGATACGGAGGCGTTGGCCAGGGCGTTGCACGATGGCGAGATCGCCGGTGCCGGGTTGGACGTGATGGAGATCGAGCCGCCGCCTGCCGGTCATCCGCTGTACAGCGCACCAAACTGCCACATCACCCCGCACATCGGCTGGGCCACCCAAGCCGCCCGCCGCCGGTTGATCGACATCGCCGCCAACAATGTAAAAGCCTTCATCACCGGCAACCCCACAAACGTCGTCAATCAGGATCAATTACCCTGACCCAACGACGATTCGGTTATCCAGAGGAGGGTGCCGGGGGGGGTGCGGTCGTGGAAAGGGAGCAGGTCGGTGGCGGCCATGTGGAGGCAGCCTCGTGAGGCCGGTTGGCCAAGCGTGGATTCGTCACCCACTCCATGGATGTACACGTAGCGCGCGTGGGTATCGACATTGCCGCCCTGGTTGAAACCGGGCTCGAGTCCCTCCAGCCATAGGATGCGATGTGCGATGGCGGCGTCCGGTTCGTCCTCCACTGTGCCGGTCACTTGGCGTCCCTCGAACACCATCCCTGCCGGTAGGTTGTCCCCGAATTTTTCGGTGATGCGGTGCAGGCCAAGTGGGGTTTTCTCCGAGCCCTCCGCTTGGCCAACGCCGTTGCGTGATGTGGAAATGATAATGCGCCGCTCCTCGACGAACTCCCATCCGGCGACCTGCCGGCATTCGGCCAGGCGTTGGTCAGCCACGCTGGCGATGAGCAGTCGCGTCGTCGGGTCGATGCCGTGCCGCTCGCACGTTTCCCGGATCGGCTGAAGCAGCCTGGGGTTCATTCGAGTGACTTGAAAAGCGCCTTTGAGTTGCGGCCGTTTGAGGTGGCGGCGGAGTGGCGTGGCTCGGGAAGTTCCGACAGTTCACCCTCGGCGAACCCGGCTCGCGACTGAAACCACTTGAAGGTCTGGGTCGAGAGGACGAACAGCCTGGTCAAGCCATGGTCGCGGCCCAGTTTTTCGGCGTACTCGACCAGTCGGCTGCCGATGCCCTGATTTTCATGGGCAGCACTCACGCAGACCGAGCCCAGTTCTCCCATGTTGCTGTGATGATAAAGTGTGAGTGAAAAGCAGCCGACCGGATTGCCGTCAATCTCAAACAGGTGATACTCCGCAATATTAGCCTCGATGTCGGCGAGGCTGCGGTCCATCAGCTCCTCCGCTTCGACGGCGCTCTTGGTCAGCGCAAGGATGCTGCTGAGGTCGCTTTTTTTGGCCGGTCGAATCTGCCGATATTCGTTTGCGTAAACGAGCGTGCCGATGCCGGTATTTGAAAACACCTCGGCGAGCAGGCCTTCGTGCACACTGCCGTTGATGAGGTGCACACGCGGAATGCCGGCCCGGCAGGCGGTGGCGGAGTTGCGGGCCTTGGCCAATTGCTCCGGCTGGAGGCTGGCCGGTTCATGCTCAAGAATCTGGTCCAGCTCGCCGTTGGGAATCTGGCGGATGACCTCACCGTTTCGGATCAGACCGTCGCGGGTGGTCACGTAAATCAGCTTGGTTGCCTTGAGCCGGACGGCGACTTCGCGGGCGAGGTCGTCAGAGTTAACGCGGTAGGTGTTGCCCTCGCGGTCGAAACCAAGCGGAGGGATGATCGGGATGTTGCCCTGTGCGAGCAGTCCTTCGAGGTGGCCAAGGTCGATCCGTTCCGCCTTGCCGGCGTACCAATAGTCGATACCGTCGATGATGCCGCGAGGGTGGGCGGTCACTGCGTTGGTCGAGACGCCGCGCAACCCGTTGGCGGTGAAGCCCTCAAGTATCTCGTGCGTCAACCGGTTGGCCGCCGTGAGTGCGAGTTCCAACGTGACTTCGTTGACCGGCTCGGTGCCGTCGAGATCGGACGGCTCAACGCCGCGCTCGGCCCCCAGCGCGGCGATCTGGCTGGCCGCGCCGTGGACCAGCGCCACGCGGATGTTGAGCGATCGTAGCACGGCGAAGTCGAGCAGGAGATTGGCAAAATTCTCATCGCTGACAATCGCGCCATCGATGCTGATCACAAAAATCCGGTCCCGAAACTTCGGAATATACTGCAGAATCCCCCTGAGATCGGTCGGTTTCACGTGGCTCTTTTGGCGCTTGGCCAAGCGGCTGCGCCTCGACAGATAAGAAAAGCGATTCCCCGCCGGTTCAAACTAATTCTGCTGAACGACCAGCGCCGCCTTCTCCGCCGGCTTGGCCTCCTGCTTAAGCGGGAGGATTTTGGAGAAGATGAGCGTCTGCACCAGGCCAAGCACGGCGATGGCGGTCAGCAACACGCTCCAGGTCTTGAGCGTCTCTTTTTCCGTGAAGCCGCTCAGGCGTTGTACCACCCAGAAGCCGCTGTCGTTCATCCACGACAACGTAATGGAGCCAAACCCGATCGCGAGGAAGATGTACAGCGGATGATAGGCCAAATCGCTGCCGTCACCAATTACCGCGCTCATCAGGCCCACTCCGGTGATCATCGAGACCGTGGCAGACCCCTGCGCGATCCGCACCACCGCCGTCGCCCCCCAGGCCAAGAGGATCAGTGAAATATTATAGCTCTTGGCCAGTGCCTCAATGGTTTCGCCAACGCCAGCCAAACGAATCATCCCGCCGAATGCTCCACCGGCCCCGGTGATCAGGATGATGATTCCAGCGGTCTGAAGAGGATTCTCAAGAGCCTTGGCCAAGGTAGACATCACGCCTCCTTCGCCGATCCGTTTTTCACCGATCATCTGGGCAGCGAGTGTGTAAATAGAAATGACGGCAGCCACCAGCATGGCGACATTTGGATTCCCAAAGAATTCCAAATACTGAAACCACCCTGTAGCGGAGATGTCCTTATTGGCCAGTTTCAAAATAGAAACCAAGGAAATTAACACCACCGGCAGCGCTACAGGCAGTGACGACAGGAAAAGATTTGGCAACTCGGAATCCTTTTTATCGACGATGCTTTTCAGTTCGCTGGTGGACGCACCGGGCGTGTCGCGCATCGGGATGTTGAATTTGGAGTCAAACTTCCGGGCCAGAAAAAGCACTAAAATTGCAGGTAGGATGCTGGCTGAAAGACCTGCCATCATGGCCAACCCCAAGTCCAGCTTGAGACCGTTGGCGATCATCAATGGCCCCGGCGTCGGTGGCACCATCGAGTGGGTGATCGCCCCTGCCCCCGCCATCGCGATGACATACAACGTGTAGCCTTTGCCCGTTCGCAAACTCAGCGCACGCGCCAGCGGTATCAGCAGGAAAAACACAGTGTCAAAAAAGACCGGAATGGAAAGCAGGAAGCCACTCAGCAGCAGAACCAATCCGGCCCGTTTTTCGCCAAACAGATTCATCAAGGCCCGCACCACACGATCCGCAGCACCGCTCCCCAGCATGCAAGTGCCGATGATGGCCGCTAGTGCCACAACAAAACCGATGCCACCCGCCGTGTTGCCAAAGCCAAGAAAAGACCAGTTCAACGCCAGCAACATGTCGTTTGTCGTGTCATCCGGAGTGTCGTTTAACGCTACGCGGTTCTTGAACAGGCCCACATTTTCCGTGGTCATTCCGGGCAGATCACCGGTCAACAGGCCGGTCAGTACAGCGGCAAAAATCAGCGCAAGGAACGGGTGTAGCTTCAGCTTAATGATCGAGAAGACGATAAACACAACACTGATCGCCAGGATACCCAGCGGCCAGTACGAGACGGAGTCAGCGGCTTGTGCCAAAAGAGAATGTGTCATGGTATGCCAAAGGCAAATGTTCGGGTGCCGGTAGTCCCGCAAAAAACTGCTCCCCGGTCAAACCAAACCTTGGCCAAGCACGTACATAGCTGCTTTATGGACGGTGGCTTGCATTCGAGCTTGGCCAAGCGCAGGTGGGTGAATAGATTCGGCCTTTCCGGTTTTGACTTGGTACTTGGCCAAGCGCTTGGCCGGGGCGATTTTCCATGAAACGATTCATTCAAAAAACGGTGGCATTGCTGGCTATGGCGGTGCTGGGTGGCGTGGTGGCAGCGCCACAGGCTGAGGCGGCCAAGCGGCCGAATGTGGTTTTCATTTTCACGGATGACCACTCGGCGCATGCGATCAGCTCCTACGGTTCGCGGATCAACAAGACGCCGCACATCGACCGTATCGCGCACGAGGGGATGCGCTTCAAGAAATGCTACGTGACGAATGCGATCTGTGGGCCAAGCCGCGCGGTCATCCTCACCGGCAAGCACAGTCACCTGAACGGCTTTATGAGGAACGGCGGTACGCCGTTTGATGGTTCGCAGCAGACTTTCCCCAAGTTGCTCCGCAAGGCTGGCTATGAGACGGCAATGATCGGTAAGTGGCACCTGAAGAGTGTGCCGACCGGGTTTGATCACTTCGACGTGTTGATCGGGCAGGGGCCGTACTACAATCCACCGATGCGTACGACCGATGCCGCCGGGGAGGTGGTAGTCGAGAAAAACGTCGGCTACACGACCGACATCATCACCGACAAGGGGCTTGATTGGTTGAAGAACGAGCGCGAGGGCGACAAGCCGTTCATGTTGATGCTCCAGCATAAGGCGCCGCACCGCAACTGGCAGCCCGGGCCGGCTCACCTCAACACGTTTGACGGCGTGGAGATCCCCGAGCCGGAGACGCTTTGGGACGATTACTCCGGGCGAACCAAGGCTGCCGCGAACCAGACGATGACCATCGCGCGGCACCTGTCCGCGAATGATCTCAAGCTCAACGCCGGCCCGAACAATCTCACGCCGGAACAGAAGAAACTTTGGGATGCCGCCTACGGGCCGAAGAATGAGGCGTTTCGCAAGGCCAACCTACAGGGTAGGGAGCGGATCAAGTGGATGTACCAGCGTTACATCAAGGATTACCTGCGCTGTGTGCAGTCGGTCGACGACGGCATTGGTCGCGTGCTGAAGTATCTCGACGACACCGGTTTGGCAAAGAACACCATTGTGATCTACTCCTCGGACCAGGGCTGGTATCTCGGTGAACACGGCTGGTACGACAAGCGCTGGATGTACGAGGAATCGCTCGTCATGCCGTTCGTTGTGCGCTGGCCGGGTGTGATCGAGCCGGGCTCAATCAACGACGACATCGTGTCGAATCTTGATTTTGCTGAGACGTTTCTCGACATCGCCGGGGCGCAGATCCCGGGCGACATGCAGGGCCGCAGTTTGCTCCCGCTACTCAAGGGCGACACTCCGTCAGACTGGCGCAAGACGTTTTATTATCACTACTACGAATTCCCCGGTGCCCACAGCGTGGCCCGCCACTACGGCGTGACGGACGGCAACTATAAGCTGATCCATTTTTACCAGAACGAGGACTGGGAAATGTTCGATCTCACGGCCGATCCGAACGAGTTGCAAAGCATCTATGGCCGCAGCGAGTTTGCCGGCATCCAGTCGAGGTTGGGAGAGGAGTTGAAACGCCTGCGCGCACACTACAAGGTGCCTGAGCAGGATCCGGAAAATATCCGGCCCAATCAGCGCCGTAATCGGCAGAACAATCGGAAGAAATAATTTGTAGCAACCCGTTAACCAAAAAACAGAAGCCGGCCGCTTGGCCGGCTTTTGCTTTGCACTTGTCGCTCGGCCAAGCACTTGGCCAAGCGCGCAGCGGTTAGTAAAGCAGGGTGGGTGAGAGAAAGTAGAGCCGGCCGGCCTTGAGCTTGGGTAGCTCGACACCCCAGTCGATCTTAATCTGTTGCGGCTCACTTTTGCCGAGGAACGGAAACATCATCGAGAAATTAATCGGCTGCTTGAAGCGGATGACGTTGGCGTCTTTGATGCCGGCAATCTTGAGCGCGCGAGCGATGCCTTCGTCGAGGTCGCCCAACTCATCCACGAAGCCCTGCTCGAGTGCGGTGTTACCGGAGAGGATGCGGCCGTCCGCGAAGGACTCCCAGTCTTCCGCGAGCTCCTGTCCATTACTGCCGTCTCGGTTGTTTGCATCGCGGCCCTCACGCACGACTTTTTTGAATCGGCCGAACGTCTCTCCTATCATGTCCTGCACAATTTTGCGTTCCTCATCGGTGATATCCTCCTCGCGCTTGTTAATGCTGAGCATGTCCTTGTTTTTGCCGCTCTTGAAAACGATCGGCTGCACGCCGGCCTTGTCCATCAGGTTGCGGACGCTGTAGCCGGACATGATCACGCCAATGCTGCCGGTGATGGTCAGCTCATGCGCGACGATCCAGTCGGCTGGCGCGGCCACGTAGTAACCGCCGGACGCGGCCACGGCACCCATCACCGCGATGACCGGCTTGTCGCTCTCGCGCACGATGTCCGCGATCTCATCCGAGGCCAGCACCTCGCCGCCGGGCGAGTTGATTCGAAAAAGGATGGCCTCCACCGAGGCATCGTTGTTGGCCCACTTAAATTGCCGCTTGAGTGACTGCACCTGGTTGTGGCCGTTGGCATCGACGGCAAAGCTGGCGATCATGCCGTTGAGGTCGATCAGCGCGAGGTCATTTTCGCTGCCTTTGTTGCGAACCGTCTGCTTGTCATAGGTCGGGTTGGTTTCCAGATCACCAGCGGCGGCACCGATCATTCCCACCAGCATAAAGAACCCACCACCGCCACAC
>WTHH01000255.1 GCA_011523195.1 Verrucomicrobiales bacterium | reverse complement strand
TCAATTTGCCCCGGGCTGGCCAGTTGCTCCGGGGTGATCTCGCTCGGCTGCCAATTTACCTCAATGTCACCGCGCAGGATGCCGCGCTTGGCCAAGCGCGAGTTGACGACGTGGAGCGAGATCCAAAACACCGACTTTGCCCCACCTTCAGTCCGGGGAGCGAAACGCCGATGTCGCCACTCACTCTGCTTGAGCACCCAGCCGTCGGTCTTCCATTGGCCAAGCGCCTGGGCAAATTGCTCCTGCGTCCAAATCACCCCGCCCTTGGCCAAGCCGGTGCGGCGGATGCCGGACTCCCACTCCTCAGCCGGTTGCGCTTGGCCAAGTTGCAACGACTCGACCGGCATGGCCGACAGCATGTCGAACGGATCCTCCCCGGCGAGGAGGTTGTCCCAAAGCTGGATGATCGACTCGCCATGATCGCGCGCGGTCAACTCATCCGCCCACGTGGTGGCATCCCATTGCCGATGCCGAGCCTCGATCGCGGAGACCTGTTGCATCACCTGTTCCTCGACCAGGCCGCCATCCGCCCTATTAGGGGTTGTTGGCTCAGCGGGAACAGCAGGTTGATTTGGCTGGCTGGCAGGGTCAGTCGGGTCAGTTGGGATGAGTAGCACTACGATCAAGCCGACCAGCAGCACAACAGCTACCAGCGCCAAAACTCTACCCGGACGAAATAACACGCCGGGATTCTCCGCACATCTGCCTCTTTTTCAACGGAAATAAACTGAGAACGGCTTTCGTTCCCTTGACAGCGGACTTTTCTCTGCGAAGATGCCGCCCCTTTTTTATGGCCGAGAGCAATAAAAATGAACGGATGGAGAAGATTGTTTCCTTGTGCAAACGGCGCGGCTTTGTTTTCCAGTCATCAGAAATTTACGGCGGTCTCAACGGTTTGTGGGATTACGGTCCGCTTGGCATTGAGCTGAAGCGCAACATCAAAAACGCTTGGTGGGCGGACATGGTCACCTCGCACAATGAGCGGATTCAGCCGGATGGTGCGCCGCGGTCGTTCCAGATGACCGGCATCGAGTCGTCGATCATCATGCACCCGCGCGTTTGGAAGACCTCCGGGCATTACGACCTGTTCCACGACCTGATGGTCGACTGCCGCGAGAGCAAGCGCCGCTACCGCTACGACCACATCAAGGGCGCGTGGGTGGAACACGGCGAACAAAAGGTATTCGTCTCCTGCATCACCGACGGCGACGCGAAGGAGGAGATCACCAGGCGCGCGCTTCAGCATTTCAAACTCAAGTCCAAGTACGCGGACCAGTTGACGTGGCACAGCGAGGTGGCCGACCTCACCACCGTGACCGAGGCCGACCAGGTACTCGCCCCGGATGCGAAGGAACTGGGCACGCTGACCGAGCCGCGTGAGTTCAACCTGATGTTCGAGACGCACATCGGCGCGATGCAGAGCGACGACAGCAAGGCGTTCCTTCGGCCGGAAACGGCGCAGGGAATGTTCGTCAACTTCCGCAACGTGGTGGACAGCAGCCGCGTGAAGGTGCCGTTCGGCATCGCGCAGCAGGGCAAAAGTTTCCGCAACGAAATCACGCCGCGCAACTTCACCTTCCGTACGCGCGAATTCGAGCAGATGGAGATGGAGTTTTTCTGCCACCCAAGCGAGTCACGTGAGTGGTATCAGTTTTGGCGCGACCGCCGGTTCAAGTGGTACGTCGACCTCGGCATCAGCGAGGAGCGCCTGATTCTCCGCGACCACGAGGAGGCAGAACTCGCGCATTACTCCGTGGGCACTGCTGACGTCGAGTACGCGTTTCCGTTTTGTGAGGAGGGCGAGTACGGTGAACTCGAGGGCATAGCGCACCGCGGAGACTTTGACCTGCGCTCGCACATGGAGGGCAAGCTCGTCCGCGAGGGCAACGAGCTGGTGGTCGAGACTGACGATGACGGCAAGCCGAAATACCCCGGCAGCGGCAAGGATCTAACCTACCACGACGAGGAGTCCAAGGAGCGCTTTGTGCCGCATGTCATCGAGCCAGCCGCCGGCGCCGATCGGACCGTGCTGGCTTTCATCTGCGACGCCTTCGACGAGGAGGAGATCACCAACGAAAAGGGCAAGACCGAGACGCGCACCGTCATGCGGTTTCACCCGCGCATCGCGCCGGTCAAGGTGGGTGTGTTTCCGTTGCTGAAAAACAAGCCTGAGCTGGTGGCCAAGGCGATGGAAGTTCGCGCCTTGCTACAGCCGTACATGACCGTTTTTTACGACGAGACCGGCGCCATCGGCCGCCGCTACCGACGACAGGACGAGGTCGGCACGCCGTTCGGTGTGACCATCGACTTCGACACCATTGGTGAGAACGGCGAGGAAAACAAAGATACCGTCACCCTTCGCGAACGCGACAGCATGGAGCAGCGCCGGGTGAAGATCGACGACCTCCTCAGCCTGCTGCTCAAGGAAATAATGTAACACCGCCCGCTTGGCCAAACAGCTTGAACGCTGCGGCGGGGGTCGTACAGTCGGGCCGTGATCTCTATTCGGCAACGACTCATCACGGGCGCTTGGTTTGTCGCAATGCTGTGTTCAGCCGCGCTTGGCCAAGCGGCGGACGCCGGGGATCACTGGGCATTCCAACCGGTCAAGCGGCCCGAAGCGCCCGGGCAGGGCCTGCCGATCGACGCATTCATCCAAGCCAAGCTGCAAGCCAATGGGTTGACCCACTCCGCACCGGCTGCACGGCGCACTCTCATTCGTCGGTTGCATCTCGTGATGCACGGGCTGCCGCCGACTCCGGAGGCGGTCGCCGCATTCGTTACTGATCCCGATCCCGAGGCATTTTCCAAACTGGTTGAAAAGGTGCTGGCCAGCGAACGATACGGCGAACGCTGGGCCAGTCATTGGCTCGACCTGGTTCGGTTCGGCGAAACGACCGGGTTCGAAACCAACCGCGAACGGCCCAACGCGTGGCACTATCGCGACTGGGTGATCGATGCGTTGAATAGCGACAAGCCGTACCACCAGTTTGTGCGCGAGCAACTTGCGGGCGATGCATTGGATGCGGGGATCGGCACCGGCTTCCTCGTCGCCGGCCCGAACGATATTGTCAAGGGGCAGGATCCCAAGCTCGGCAAGATGCAACGGATGAACGAGTTGGACGACATGATCAACACGACCGGCACGACGTTCCTAGGGCTGACAACCGGCTGTGCCCGTTGCCACGACCACAAGTTCGACCCGATTTCACAACGGGACTATTACGCCATGCAGGCGGTGTTTGCCGGAGTCTCGCATGGTGACCGAAATCTGCCGCCAAGCGCGGAGACCAAGCGCGAGATCAATTCAGCCAAGGACAAGATTTCCCGGTTGAAACTTGGCTTGTCTGAGTTTCTGCCCAAGCAGGAAAAGGCGACGCGGGAGCCGGTAAATATCCGTCACAACATGGAACGATTCGAACCGGTTGAGGCCAGGTTCGTGAGATTCACAATCGAGCAGTCCAGCTCCGCTGAACCCTGTATTGATGAACTGGAAATCTTTTCCGGCGACGAAAACGTGGCACTCGCAAGCACCGGCGCGTTGGCCAGCTCGAGCGGTGATTACATCCACCCGTTGCACAAACTCGCCCATATCAACGACGGTCGATACGGCAACGCCGGGAGTTGGATTGCGGCTGGGACTTCCGGTTGGGTGCAGATTGAATTTCCCGAGCTGAAACGAATTGACCGCATCGAGTGGGCCCGGGACCGTGAGGGTCAATTCTCCGATCGTCTTGCGGTTCGATATCGGATCGAGGCCGCCCAAAAGCCGGGCGAATGGGTCGATGTTGCCAGTTCGAAGGATCGGCGTCCGCTCAAGGGCTTAAAGCCGGCGTCGCCGGAGTATGAATTCGACAAGCGCACCCCCGCCGAGGCCAAGCGCGGCCGGGCAATGCTGGCCGGCTTGAAGCAAACCGAGCAACGCTTGGCCATGCTGCAGGCTCAGGACAAAGTGTACGCCGGAAACTTTTCACAACCCGGGGCGACGCATCTGTTATATCGGGGCGACCCGGATGCCTTGCGCGAGGAGGTTGACCCGGGAGCGATAACGACCTTCGCCTCACTTGGCCTAAAGCGATCAGCGCC
>WTHH01000232.1 GCA_011523195.1 Verrucomicrobiales bacterium | reverse complement strand
AACCCCGACCGAGCCTCGAGAACAATTGCTTGCCAACGCCAGGTTGCTTAAGGAAACTCTTCTACAATTCAATATCGAAGTCACCGAAGGGGACATCACGAAGGGGCCGACCATCACCCGCTACGAACTGCATCCAGCGCCTGGAGTCCGGCTCGAGCGAATCGCTGCCTTGGCCAACAACATATCAGCCGCCATCAAGGCCGAACGCATCAACATCCTCGCGCCGGTGCCCGGCCGCAGTTCCGTCGGCATCGAGGTGCCCAACCGCATCAAGACCAAGGTGCTGTTCCGCGACATTGTCGAGTCTCCGGAATGGAAGAAGAGCAAGGCCAAGATTCCCCTCGCGCTGGGCAAGGACGTTTACGGCAAACCGATTGTCGCCGACCTCGCCGAGATGCCGCACATGTTGATCGCCGGTGCCACCGGTTCCGGCAAATCGGTCTGCATCAACTCCATCGTTGCATCGCTGTTATTCCGGTTTTCTCCGGAGGAACTGCGTTTTGTCATGATCGATCCCAAGGTGGTCGAGTTGCAGATTTACAACGGCCTGCCCCACCTCGCCGCCCCGGTGGTGCACGACCCCAAGAAGGTCATCCTCGCGCTAAAGTGGGTCGTCAACGAGATGGAGAAGCGATACCAGATTTTTGCCAAGGTCGGCGCACGCAACATCAGCGGCTTCAACTCGCGCCCCAAGAAAAAACCGGCCAAGCAGGACCAGGCCGAACTACCGCTCGACGAAACCGGCGAAGGCTTCGCGGTTGAGATGGATGAGGAGGTCAGCGTCCCGCGCGAGGACGACATCGAGATTCCGGACAAACTGAGCTACATCGTCGTGATCATCGACGAATTGGCCGACCTCATGTTGATGGCCAAGAACGAGGTAGAGGGCTGCATCGCCCGCATCACGCAGATGGCCCGCGCAGCCGGCATCCACTGCATCGTGGCCACCCAGCGGCCAAGCGTCGATGTCATCACCGGTGTCATCAAGGCCAACATCCCGGCCCGTATCGCCTTTCAAGTCGCTGCCAGAGTCGATTCCCGCACCATTCTCGATGCGATGGGCGCCGACAAACTGCTCGGCAAGGGCGACATGCTGTTTCTCCCTCCCGGCACATCCAATCTCCGCCGCGCACAGGGCTGCCTTGTCACCGACGACGAAATCAATCGCATCGTCGAGATCGTCAATAATCAGGCCAAGCCGTGTTACGACACGGAGATGGAACGCCAACTCGAAAGCCCAAGTACCAACGGAGCCAACGGCGGCAGTGGCATCGACGAAGACGAGGAGATCATCCAAAAATGCATCGATGTCATTCGTGTTGAGGAAAAGGCCAGCGTCTCCCTCATGCAACGCCGACTGCGTCTGGGCTACACCCGTGCCGCACGCATCATGGATGAACTCGAGGACCGCGGACTCGTCGGGCCCAGTCGCGGCGCCGAGCCTCGCGAGATTCTTTTCAACCTCGACTGATCCCGGTAACTTCCCTTACCAGTCGCGCAGGCTCACCTCGGACGCATCGCCGACCAGTTTCTTGAACTTGGCCGTGTCACTGCCCCGATAGTGGTACGGGTAAACCGTCTTCGGCTTGAACTCCCGCACCGCATCCGCCGCCTGCTCCGGGGTCATTGTGTACGGCAGGTTCATGCAAACAAATGCCACGTCGATTTTCTTGAGCGCGCGCATCTCGGGAATGTCCTCCGTGTCCCCGCTCACGTAGACCCGCTTTCCGCCGAACGCCATCACGTAGCCGTTGCCGCGCCCCTTGTTGTGGAACCGCAACCGTGTCGGTGTCAGATTATACATCGGCACTGCCTCCACCTCGATGCCGGCTTTCTCGACTGACTTGCCGTTTGCCAGGGTGGTGATGCTCTTTTTCAACCCTGCCGGAGCCAAAGCCGCTACCGCCTCCGGAGCTATGACCACCGTCTTTTCCTTCACCACAGCCGTAAGGGTGTCCTTGTTGAAATGGTCGCCGTGAATGTCGGTCACCAGCACCACGTCCGGTGTGCCGAATTTTTTGAATGGTGCCGCCCCGCCAACCGGATCGACGAACACGGTTTTGCCATCCCACTGGAACACCACCGTGCCATGCTTGACCGGGTTTATGATGAGTTCGCCCTAGGCGGTTTTAATTTTATCTGCGGCCTGGCTGGAGAACGCGCCGAAAAGGCAAAAGCCAAGTGTCCATTGAAGAATTCGGTTCTTAGTCATTGAAAGGCCACAAGCTACCGCCTGGCCAGACGCGCTGCAAAGGTAATCCCCTACTCCTCCCGCTTGGCCAAGCGGCTGCGTTGCCAGAGAAAAATTGCCAGCGCAAACCCCATCGGCAGCAAAAACAGGCTCAGCTGTTGCCCCGGCTTGATCCAGTCCAGCCAAAGTTGCTCCGGTTGGTAATCCCCACGGAAAAACTCGACGATGAAACGGTTTACCGAATAGGCCATCAGGAAAACTGCAAACACCTGGCCGTCAAATCGCTTTCTGCGGTAAAGCCAGGCTAATCCGCCGTAGAGGGCGAAATTCAGCAGCGCAGCATAAACCTGCGACGGATGAACATGCACAGAATGGGCCGGATCGTCCGGCGCTTGGCCAAGCGCATCGAAGGCGGGACTGTGCGCCGGGAATTGGACGGCCCACGGCAGGTCGCAGGTCGCCCCGAAACAACAGCCGTACATGAGGCAACCCAAGCGACCAAGCGCGTGGCCAAGCGGAACACTCGGGGCAAAGGCGTCGGCGATTTCCCACAACGGCTGACTGCCGTGAATCCGCGTATACAGGATCACAGCCAGCGCGGCACCGATGAAGCCACCGTAAAAAACCAGCCCACCACTACGAAAATCGATCCAGTCTGAAAACGGCTTATCAGAGAATTCACCCCAATTGGTGATTACGTATAGAACCCGGGAGCCCAAAAGAGCGGCGATAATGATCCACACACCGAGATCGGAAACCACCTTGCCGTCGATGCTATCACGAGCCGCGCGCCTGCTGGCCGTCCAAAGCCCAATCAAAAAACCGCCGGCCACGAGAATGCCGTACCAATAGATTGCGAAGCCGCCGATCTTGAAGGCGATGGGATCCATTCAGGCGTTTAATGAAGCGAGTTGGTCACGACAGTCTGCCCCCCGGCGGCGGGATCCCCCATGCCGGGCGGCAATGGCGGTGTAGCCTTTTTTTCGAAGCCAGGAGGCAAAGGCGGCATCTTCGTCACGAGTGTGCGCCACTGCTTTCGCTCGGTGTCACCCATTTCGTTCCAGCGCTGGGAATTTCGGAAGAACGAAGTGCGCTCGTCCTGCGTCATATCGGCGAGACGATCGAACGACTTGATCACCAATTCGCGCTGCGCAGTGGACATCGCCTTGAAACGCTCAAGGCTGGCCTCCATCTTGGCACGTTCACGGCGCGGCAAATGACTCAGGGCCTTCTCTTGTTCGGAGGGGCGAAGGTCAAAAAAACGGTGGAATTGCCGCGACATCTTTTGACGATCGGGCTTGGGTTTGCCCCGCCAGTCGGCGATGCGTTTTTCCACACCTTCCCGCAGCTTAGGAGGCATACTGCCGATGTGATTGGTCATCGCGATACGCGATTCCCGGCCTCGACCAAAACTGGACATGTAGCGAAAAAACGACTCGTTCTTGAGCAACTCCTCCCGCGTCCCTCCATCCAGTTTGTCCCAACCGGCGAGACGTTGGTTAATATCCTCGCGAAAACGCTCCGGCACCGAGGCAAGGCGCTGTGTGCGCTTAGTGGCATCAAGCTTCATCAGCGGCAGCAGATGCCAGCGAAAATCCAGTGCATCCAGTTTTCGATTCCGCTCAGTCTCGGACATCGAGGCGTACTCGCTCACCTTCGCGCGCACCACCTTGCGATGGCGCTCGGAGGAGACTTTCAGTTCCTGAATCGCAGCTTCACGATCGGCTTCCGACAGTGCAAAGATGGTCTTGAATTTTGCGAATGGTGATTCCACCCCAAGCGCACTCACCGCCATGCCCACCGCCAATGCCGGCAACAGAATCAGGCGACGTAATTGGGATCGAAGCGACATGGTCTACTTGAGCGCGGCCCAGAGTTCCTCGTCGATGGGATCCGATTGGTCGATGGCA
>WTHH01000502.1 GCA_011523195.1 Verrucomicrobiales bacterium | reverse complement strand
TAGTAGACCCGCACACCGGGAACCTCGGGCAACAATTTGTACAACCGATCCGGCACCTCCTCCCGGGGGATGTCCGGCGGCCCTCCGTCAGTATAGTTGGCCTCGAATTCCCCGTGGGTTCGCTTGTCAAACTCTACCCGATAACTTCGAATACCAAACTCGACTTTGTTGGTCTCGACAATGTTTTCCAGATTTGTAAAATAGCTGTTTTTTTCGTCGATCGTGAAGTGTTCCGGGAAGCGCAACCTCATCCGAAACTCATCGTTGCCACGATCTCGATACCCGGCGAAATCCACTTTTTGAAACCCGTAAAAGTAGGTAGCCGAAAGCAGCAAAATCAGGATAAACGCGAGATCCAATCGCCGATTCAGATAATACCCCAAAGCCTTGTTGTATCCACGATTAAGCAGCTCGAACGTCCATTTGTATATCAAGGCCAACCCTCCTTTAATGCGATCCCGACGACGGTCCGCATCCTCTTTGGCTCGGCTGGAATCCAGCGTCAAGTAAACGGTAAGCGGAATGAAAATGATGGCTGTTCCAAGTGATGCCAGCAACGCCGAGACTACCGGCAGCGCCAGTTGATAAAGCATGAACCGCATCTCACCGCCAACCAGCACCGACGGGAGAAATACGATGATCGTAGTCAGCGTGGCCGTCGTGACCGCCAACCCAATCTCGCCCACGCCCTTCAGACAGGCGTCCCAACGTGATTCACCCGATTGGTAATGCCGGTGAATGTTCTCTGCCACCACTACCGAGTTGTCCACCAGCAAGCCGACACAGATAACCAACCCGAGGATCGAAGTCATGTTTAGTGTGTCACCAGCAAAAAACATCGCAGTCATAGCGATGAACAGGCAAAGAGGAATTGCCAAAGCGATGATTAGCGTCAACCGGAATTGCCGCAGGTAAAAGTACAGCACCACCGCCGCGAGGCACGCGCCGAATAACCCGTTTTTGAAAAGGCTATTGAGCTGGTTTTTAATGGTCTCCCCGTAGTTCCGGTAAATGGAGATCTCATACGGGGCCAGATCCGGATGCGTCTTGAGTTCCTCCACTACGCCAGCTACCGCATCACTCACCTCCACGGTATTTGCCTCACTTTCCTTGTAAACAGAAATTGTTGCGGACTGCATCTGGTTCCAACGCTCAAAATCCTGATACACATTGTCCACCTCGTACTTGATGGTGGCTACGTCTCGCAGGGTGACTGTGTCGCTCAGCGGAATGTCCGCCAAGTCGTTCAACGAGTGAAAGGTGCTGGACGACTTCAGGAGGTACTTTTTCCCACCATCGATCACCGTGCCACTGGAGAGGGTAAAGTTGTCGCCGCGCAACCGCCGCGAGAGCTGGCTAATGCTCAGTCGATAGGCATCGGCCCGATCTTTGTCCACTTCAATTTGGATTTCCTTTTGGCGAATCCGAAAACTGACATCCGCCACCCCGTCGATTCTCTGAATGGGCCGGATGAGGTGTTTCTCCACGTTGTTATAGAGGTCCGTGTCGTCGTTGTATCGTATGGACATGTGGCAGACTGACGCACTTGCTCCGCCGTATTTGGTAATCCGATAATCGTCCACACCCTCCGGGAAACGCAGCGAGGCCCGCTCCATCCGATCTCGCACTTCACGATAGGCGACGTCCATGTCTGTACCGCGTTTAAAGCGCAGACTGACCTCGGAAGACGTCTGCGAAGCACGTGTGTCAATCGACGAAATACCCCGTACGGTGCTGAGTTCCTCCTCCATCGGTAGGCCGATTTTTTCCATCGCCTCCTGTGCGACGCCCGAGTCCCACCCGGTGCGAATCCGCATGTAATGCCCCTCTTGGCCTCTTGGATATTTTTCCAAAGGCAACCGGCTGACGGCGATCATACCAATAGCGAGGATCGTCAGGAAAAGGACAAATACCGTGACCTTGCGGCTGAGGGACAGTCGCGTGATCTCGGTGGCGATTTTGTTCGTTTGCATCGCTTGAGGCCCTGGCCAAGCTTGGCCAGGCGGACGGTAATTTGACAGTACTTTTGCGGGCCGGTTTTCGATACAGCAGGCGGGAAAAACAACGCCCGCCTAGCCAAGCGCGCGTTACGCCTCCACAGCCTTGAAATAGCGTTCGCCGATCAGGCCAAAAAGGTAGTAAATTGTCGGGATGACGAGCAGCGTGAGCACGGTAGACGTGAGTAGACCGCAGATCACGGCGACGGCCATGGGCGTGCGAATCTCAGCACCGTCGCCAAAGCCAAGCGCCATCGGCAGCAGGCCAAGAACGGTGGTGGCGGTCGTCATCAAAATCGGGCGCAAGCGAACACAGCCGGCTTGGACGATCGCCTCCTTCAACAACAGGCCGCGACTACGCAGGGTGTTGGTGTAATCGACCAACACGATGGCGTTGTTTACCACAATTCCGGCGAGCATGATCATTCCAAGGAAGACGACCACGGAGACGTTGATACCGAGCAGCTTCAGACCGAGTACCGTCCCTACGAACGCCATCGGTATGGTGAACATGATGATGAAAGGTTGAACGAGCGACTCGAACTGCGACGCCATGATCACATAAACGAGGAACAAACTCAGGCCAAGCGCTAGGTACAAACTCAATCGGCTGCGCTCCCATTCCTTGTTTTGGCCGGTGATAAAAAAGTCCATGTAGCCTGGCCAATCAATTTCACTTTTCAGTACACGATCGGCCGTCTCAACCGCCGAGCCCAACGACCCAGCGCCTATGTTAGCCTGAACCAACGCTACACGCTTGCCGTCGATTCGGCGAATTTCGCTTGGCCCCTCGCCAACGGTCAGCTCTGCAATGGAGTTAAGCGGGATCGGCGTTTCGTCTCCGGGATTCACGGTCAACTGCCCGACGTCCGCGACCTGCTCCCTATCCTGCTCGGCCAAACGCACCACGATCGGTACTCGGCGGTCACGGCGATTGAGGCGCGTTGCTTCGGATCCCTTGACCATATCGCGCACCTGCTCGGCGATCGAGTTGATATTCAGTCCATGCCGAATGATCTGCTGCCTGTCGTAAGTAATTTGCACCTCCGGTGCGCCGCTGCGCAACGTCGGCTCGACGTCCGCCAACTCCGCCTCTTTCGAGAGCAACGCCGTGGCTTGATCGGAGTACTCCTTAAGTTCCGGTAATTCCTCGCCATTGATCTGAATGACCACCGGCTTTTTGGAGCTGAACAAAACCGGGCGAGTGACGCGCGTGGTGATGTCCGGAACATCATCAAAAAGCTCCCGCAGTTGCGCGATGACCTCCTCCTCGGTTTCGTGTGGTTTGGCCGTTTTTTCCAACAGTACCTTAAACCGTGCCGAGTGCTCACCCTCATCGGAACGCTTCATGTTGCTGGTGTCGAATCCGTACATCACCAGCAGTGTGTCAATTTTGCTATCATCGTCCTCCTTGGAATCGAGGATCTTTTGCTCCACGTCACCGAGCAATCTCACGGTTTCATCCAGCGGTGTGCCGACCGGCAGAGACACTTCGAATGTAAATTCGCTCTGGTGCACTTCCGGTAAAAGCTCAGTATCCAACTGGCGTCCGACGGAATACGTGACCCAAAAACAGCCCGCCGCGAGGAGGATCATGGCCATTGGGCTGTCCAGCGCCCAGCGGATCAGAGGACGATATAATCCCTTGCCAGCCGCGTTGGCATCGTCCGACGGATCGCCGATGATTTTTGAAAATTGTTTACCGAACACCGAACCGATTGCCGTGATGAACCGGTAAATCGTCAGGCCGATAAATGCTACTGAACGAATCAACCAAACCAACGACAGTCCGATCAGCTCTAGCAGGAACGAGATCGCCAAGCGCAACGCGAAATAGGGAAAGGTGACAAGGAAAACGAGATCTTTGCGCTGGAAACTATCATTGAAAGCACGGAACGACCCCCAGAGCATGGCCAAGCTCTGGCCCTCATGGTTGGCCGGGCCAAATCGATTTTCGTTTTTCGAGCCGGGGGCGACCGCACAAACCAGAAACAGGAGGCCCACAGGTATCCAGCTCAACATCGCAACCATGGCGAGGCTTTCGACCCCGTCCCTCGGGCCTGAAAGCGTTGCGGTCGCGATCACCACATAAACCATCGCCCCAACCGGGAATAACACCGTGAGCAACCACCAAGCCGCTTGGCCAAGGTCATGCAAACGCTTGGCCAAGGCGATGAGCACCGGGACGTAACAAATGAACTGCCAAATACCCAGCACCGACATGGCCACGGCTCCGTAAACAACCTCATCTTCAAAACTCGGGTCGTCCACCGCCGAAACCATCCACCACGTGTAGCCCAGCACCACGCCAATCATCGCGACTAGTAACAAACCGGTCGGGATGATGAACCGCAACCAGAACGTGCCAAGGCTCATGCGGCCCTGAATTGTTCCCATGAAATGGGACACCATGCCGGCATCGGAATTGAGTTTAAAACCCGTACGGCTCGCGAGCATCGGGATGAACAACACCGCCACAATCAACGAGGCAATCAATGACGTGACCACCGTCAAACCAAGATCACTGAACACCTGGCCCGCCAATCCCTCGACGAACACCATCGGGAAAAACACGCAGATCGATGTGAGGGTCGAGGCGATCACTGCGCCCCGCACTTCCTTGGTCCCGCGGATGGCCGCATTGCGGACTGAGTCGCCTTCCTCGCGGCAACGATAAATCGATTCAAGCACCACGATAGATGAGTCCACTAACATCCCGATCCCCATAGCCAAGCCACCGAGCGACATGATGTTCAGCGACACATCAAGGATATTGAGCGGCGCGAACGTGACCAAAATCGAGATCGGGATACTCAGCGCGATGATGGCCGTCGTCCTCAGGTCGCGCAAAAAAAGCAGAAGCACCAGGATGGCCAACATGCCGCCGACGTAAGCCGTGTTTTTGACCTCTGAAATACTGCTATCGATGAAGATCGACCGATCCGCCACCACCCGAAGATAGGCGTCCTCCTCGGCCCGAAGTTTGCCGGCGAGCGTGGATCGGCTTGAGCCGGAGATTTCGCCAACCAGATCGTTCACATCCTCCGCCACTCGGATCATGTTGGCATCGGCTTCCTTGTAAATGTCGATCTGGACGCTCTCGTTCCCGTCGGTCTTGGTCATCATCTCACGGTCGCGCTGTCCATGGACGACCTGTCCCAAGTCCTTCACCCGGATTTCGCGACCTTCCCTCCGGAACACTATGGTGTCCGCAATCTCCTCTAGGTTTTGGTATTCGTTGATGGTGCGAATCATGTACTCAGCGCCGCCTTCGCGAATTCGCCCACCGGCTGCGTTGATGTTCTCAGCACGGAGTCGACTGAGCACTTGGCCGATCGACAGGTTGACACGCTGCAATTTGGCCTCGTCGATCAGTACGTGAATCTCCTCCTCTAGACCGCCACGTACCCGGGCAGCAGCCACGCCCTTGATCGGCTCGATCTGGCGCTTGACCTGCAGTTCCGCTATGCGGCGCAACCGACGCAGCCCCTCGTCCCCCTTGTACTTGATACTTCGGCTTGAACCGGAGAGGCTAAGCTCCATCACCGGGTCCAGCGACGGGTCGTAGTGCAGTAGCAGAGGTTTCTCCGCCTCGCGCGGCAACCGGACGAGGTCGAGTTTCTCGAGTGTGTTCTGGATGGCGTCCACCATCGACGTGCCCCAGACAAACTCGAGGATAACATCGCTGACTCCTGCGCGGCTGATGCTGCTGATCTCGTTGAGACCACCGACCACACCGAGTGCCTCCTCAATGCGGCGGCTGATGTCGTTCTCCACCTCCTCCGGTGCGGCCCCGGGATACTCGGTCCGCACGGTGAGGGTGGGGTAGCTCATTTCCGGCATGAGCGTGACCGGTAGTTGTCTCAGCGAAAAATACCCGAAAACGATCGCAGCCAAAAACACCATTAACACCGCGACCGGCCGGTCGGTGGTGAAGTTGGGGTTGCGATGGGGGGACTCCATTCCGTGACGGAAGTCGGGAGGTTACTTGATGGTGTTGGTGCTTGATGCGGCCGCACCGTTGGTGCTGACGGTTGCCGGTACGGCGTTGGTTTCGCCCGGCAACGGATCGCCCAGCTCACGTATCAGCGAATTTTCCTTCAGGCCGGACTGGCCCGCGACCACGATCATGTCGCCCACGTCAAAACCGTCGGTCGGCTCGATATGCACCTTGTCCGCATTGAGCGGCAACACTAGGTGGCGCTTCACGCTTTTCACGTTGTTGGTGCTGTCGAGGTGCATCTTAAACGCGTACGTCTGGTCGTTGTCGTAGACGATCGATTTTTTCGGAATCAGGATGGCGTCCTGCTTGGTGCTGAGCACCAGCTCCACATCCACCCACATGCCGGGCCGCAATGCGCCCAGTTCCCTCACCGCGACCGTGACTTTCACCGTGCCGGCACGCGCCTCGACGATTGGTGAAATCCGCTTCACGAACGCCGGAATGATGTTATCAGCGCCGAGCGTGCTGGAGATCAGCCTCGCCTCCATGTTTGACTTGAGATCCGGCAGATACTGTTCAGGCACATGGATGACCGCCACGATGGATTCAAAGTCGATGATCTCAAAAATCTTTCGGCCGCTGCCGACCTGATCGCCCACCTTCACATCGCGCAGCGTGATCGTGCCGGCGATTGGCGCACGCACCTCGGTGTACTCGAACTGCCGCTGCGCCTCCTCAAAACTCAACTGCCGTTGCGACAGCGAGAACTTGGCGTTGCGAAAATCCTGCTCGCTGATGAGATTGTCCTTGTAGAGATTTTCCTGCCGGGCGAAGTCGATCTGCTCCTTGTCGAGCTGGCTCTTCGCCTGATCGTAGTCATTCTTTTGGCGATCATTCTCGAGCCGCAGGAGCACCTGCCCCTTCTCGACCTTGTCGCCCTCCTCGACCAGCAGGTCGACCGCCGGATTGCTCGTGCGGGCGTGGACCTCCACCTGTGCCTCGGCCTCAAGTGGTGCGGAACGCTCGAGGATTTTTTCGATCGGGCCACGGGTCACCTTGGCGAGTTCCACCAGCACCGGCTTGGCCTTGCTGGAGTACCTCGACTTTTTCTTCGAGCTTTCCTTCTCGAGTTCTGCGGAGCCACACCCCGCGAGTGCCAACGCCCCGGCGAGGAGCATCATGTTGCCTATTAACTTTTTATCCATTCGTTTCACCAAAGAAACTGCGCCCTGATACTACTACATCGCCATTCGGTAGGTTACGAAAAAAGTGGGATCAGCGTGGCCGGGGTAACTTGGCCAAGCGCAGGCGCTGGGGGGATTCTGCGGCAAACCAAGCTGCCGTCAACCGTAATACCGCCTGAAAAAGTATGTTACGTGAACGTGATGATGAGCAAAATCAGGCCAAGTGCGATGCGATACCAGCCGAACACCACGAAAGTGTGGGTCTCGATGTAGCGCAAAAGCCACTTGACCGAGACAAACGCGGTCACGGCCGAGACCAGCGAGGCCAATGCCAATTGCCACCAATCCTCAGAGACTCCCTCGGTGCCAAGCGCCTTTAGCACCTTATACGCCCCGGCCGCCAGCAGTGTTGGCACACCAAGCAGAAAAGTGAACTCAATGGCCGGAACACGCTTCAGCCCCATCAGCAGTGCGATCAGGATCGTGGAGCCGGAACGAGACGCTCCCGGAAATACCGCTGCAATCAATTGGCCAAAACCGATGGCGATGGCGATCGCCCATGTCACCTGTGACAACGCCTGGCGGTCGCCCAGACGTTTTTCCACCACGACAAAAAGGATGCCGCCAATCAACAGCGCCAACGCCACCGGCAGCACCTCCTCCGGCAGTTCAAAGCCAAGCGTGTCGATCAACACCCCGCCGCAGCCGGTGATGAAAAACGCCACCAGCAACTTGGCCATGTAATCGCGTGCCTCCGGTTCGCGCCACTTGAAGACCAGTTGCTTGACGCGGTCGGTGAAGTTGAACAATACCGCGATCACCGCACCGCCCTGGATGGCGATGTTAAACACGTCCGACTGTTTCTCCAGCCAGCCCAGTTGCTGAGGCACGAGCAGGTGGCCCGTGGACGAGATAGGGAGAAACTCGGTGATGCCCTCGATGATCCCAAGCAGGATCGATGTCAGCCAGTCAGACACGCCGCCTTATGGACTCATCGCTTGGCCAAGCGCAAGGCAATCCGTCAGCCAAGCGCTTGGCCAAGCGCAAAAAACACCGGGGGAAACCCCCGGTGTCGCTTCAAATTGTTTTTGGTTACAGACCGGTTATCCGCCGTAGACGTCTTTCTTCCAGTCCTTGCTGCCCATCGTCCGTTCGATGGTCTTCAGCTTGTTCTGGCGTTTTTTGCAGGCCTTGTCGACCTCCCGTGACGCCGTGGTCCAGTTGATTTTGTTCAGGCTCTTCAGATAGGTCTTCTTATCTGGATACGTGTCTGCCGCCACGCGCTGTGAGAGCCCTCCATTCTTCAGTCGCACGATGGAAATCTTCCGGAGCATCGTGAGGGCATCACGCGGCTTGCCCAGCGCCGGCTTGACCTGCAGGCGACCGGTCGACTCCTGTGTGTCGAGCCAGAGACCGAACTGACGGACCAACTCGTCCCTTGGCTGGGACCAGTCGATACCAAAACTGATTGCTTCCTCAAACGGGCGCGTCTTGGCATTGCCTCGGCCCAGCTCTGTCACGCCGGTCGCGGTTCCTTTTAACGAATTGGAATCTGTCAGCGCCTTGCGGCATTCTGCGGTTTTCAGGAACGGTTCTTTTCCACTTCCGATCTCGCGATCCAGCTCCCATAAAAGTGCGCGATGAATCAGCGAACGAGGTGCTTTATCCAGAACGGAAAAATCCCACTCCTCATTTGCGACTTTGGTATTCTTGCTCATTAAAAAAACGATTGCGTTTACGTATCAAGCGATACAGCAAAAGATAATGTAACTAAATAAAAAGCTGTCAACCAGATAATTAAAATAAATTATTTTGAGCTAGGTTGTAAGGATCGAAAAAACGGCCGATCAATCCCTGATCTGTTCCCAAAGCAATTCCATGTCTGGGTCCATCAGCGCGACCTCGCGAATTTTCTCCGGTTCCCCCACTTTTTCGGCAACCCGATACCAGTCGATTGCGAGTTCGAGATCGCCAAACTGGCAGGCATAGCAGGCTAGGTTGTAGGGGATCGCCTCGTTTTCCGGGAAATGCTCAGCCACCTGTTCCAGCAATTGAAACGCATCGTGGCCGCGCATGAGATAAAACAAGGCGTTGGCTTGATTGATCCAGCCGGCGGGGTTGGCTGGTTGCCGCTCCACCATGTAGCCGCCCAATTCCACGCAGCGATCCCAATCTTTTTTCTGTGCGTGAATGTGCCACTCGAGGTGCAGCACTTCGAAGTGGGCGCGATGTGTCTCGGAGATTTTTTCCAGGTCAGCCAGCGCCTCGGCGGTGTTGCCCAGTTGCATCCAGCCGGTGGCTGAGGAGAGGTGCATGCTGTCGGGAGGGGGGATGTCGGATGGAGTGTCGTTGCTCATCCGCCGCCGGCTTCCTTGGTGAATGCCTTCACCCCCTTGACCCCCGCCGCCTTCGCGGCATCCATCACCTTGATGATTTTTCCGAACGGCGCGTCGGTGTCGGAGCGGATGGATAGTCCGCGCCCGGGGTTTCCCTCCATCGCTTTTTTCAACTCGGCCTCCAGTGCCGCCTCCTCGACTGGCTCAGTCCCGAAATAAAAATGAGGAGCCTCCTTGGCCACGGTGATGACCAGTGCCTTGCTCACCGCCGCCTCCCGTTGTGCCTGGGACGACTCTGGCAAAGCGAGACGCACGGCGGCCTGATTTTTGAATGTCGTGGAGACCACCATGAAGATCAACACTACCATCAGCACATCAATCAGCGCCACCACGATGACGGTGGGCGGCTTGCGATGTTTGCGCGGCAGGAATCGCATGGAGATCAGTTCCCGTTTTCGTTGGGGTACTGCCTGCGGAGGAACGTATCGAGTTGTGTCTCCATCTCGATAGCAAACGTTTCCACGCGCTTGTTGTAAATACTCCAAGCGACGAGCGACGGGATGGCGATGCTCAACCCGGAGAGCGTGGCCCACAGCGCTGTCGAGATGCCATCAGCGAATTTTGATGCCTCGGTTGCCCCGTCGGCCATGGTGCCGAAAATCTCAATGAGCCCGACCACCGTACCGACCAGCCCTAGCAACGGGGCGACACCGGTGATGATCTCCAGCACGACCAGGCCCCGCTCCATCTGGCTCACCTCATGCCGGGCACGCGACTGCAGCGCCTCCACGTTGTCCGGCTTGGCCCACTCGAGGTGCTCGACTGCTGTCGTGGTCAACCGGGCCAGCGGGGTCTCCTTGTGGTGCTCCGCAAACCGCAACACCGTGTTGACGTCCGCGCGTGTGTGGCAGTGGTCGAGACTGTCCACCAACGGCTGCGGCAGGATTATGCTCCGCCGCAGCGCCCAGCCCCTCTCAATGATAAACGTCAAGCTGATCACCGAGGTTAGGCCCAATAAAACTAGAATCAGAGTATGCACTGCTAAATTGACTGGTACCGCATTTCGCGGGGCGAGGGATTCAATCGGCAAGCCAACCCGGCGGCAAGCCGAAACCATGCATCACGCATCAAACCATTCATCCTCCGAGTCGAACGCGGGCACCGGGATGTTGATGATTTTCAGCCTCCCCACCGCCCGATGCCGGCAACCGGGCTTGATGTAAACCGTGGTCATCGGCCGCACTGGCACGAGTTCCCCATCCAGTTCCAGATGCCCCTCACCCTCGAGCACGAGATAAATCTCTGTCATTCGCTTATGGTAGTGAACCTTGGAGTCCTGCTTGATCTCGACCTCGTGCAGACTGGCCACCGCCCGCGGCTCACCGGCGAACGCCCGCTTGGCCAAGCCGCAGGGGCAGGGCGTCGGCTCGATCTCGTCCAGTTGTTCGATCAAATAATTAGCCATGGCACGGAACAGTTTGAGGCTCAGGCACTTGCGGAGCAAGGGTCAACCTTGGCCAAGCGCAAATCGGCCCAGTTTCTCGGTTTCGTCATAAAAAACACAATAATTTGTGGTTTAAAAACTTGATACCACTACAAATTGTGGTAACTCTAAGTCCTTTGTCCAGCTCGACCGAGCTTTCGAAGGTGGTTGGCCCCCAAAATTACCTTGGAGTGAGGTTTTTGCGCGTTACAACCCAAGCGACTGAAACAACCCATGATTGACACCAACGACTCCTCCACGGTCCCCACTTCGCGTGCCCCGCGTCGCTCCACCAAGCCAAGCGTGGCCACGCCCAAGCGCGGCGGCTTGGCCAAGGGCAAAAAGCGGAAAGGCGTCAAGGTCGACCGGGTGTTCAGCAACGCGAAAATAAATCCCTACGACGAGAAGGAATGGGATCTGCGCACGGCGGAAATCACCGACGAGGGCGGCAACGTCATTTTCAAGCAGGAGAACGTCGAGGTACCGACCGATTGGTCGCAGTTGGCCACCAAGGTGGTCGTCTCAAAATATTTTTACGGGGAACAAGGCACACCCGAACGGGAGACTTCCGTTCGCCAACTCATCCATCGCGTGGCCCGCACGATTGTCGACTGGGGCGTCAAGGATGGGTACTTCACCAAAAAGGATGGTGAGATTTTTTACGACGAACTCTCGTGGCTTTGCCTGAACCAGCACGGGGCATTCAACTCGCCGGTCTGGTTTAACGTTGGCCTTCATCACGAGTACGGCGCAGGCAGCACCTCAGCCAAGGGTAACTGGCATTACAACCAAGCGCTTGGCCAAGCGGAACGCGCCACGTCGCAGTACGAGTTTCCGCAGGGCAGTGCCTGTTTCATCCAGTCGGTCAACGACGACATGGAGTCCATCCTGCAACTCGCTCACAGCGAGGGGATGTTGTTTAAGTTTGGCTCCGGCACCGGCACCGATCTCACGCCCATCCGCTCGCAACGCGAGACCGTCAGCGGCGGCGGCACGCCCAGCGGCCCGATGGCGTTCCTACGCATCTACGACCAGGTGGCTAACGTCGTGAAGTCCGGCGGCAAAACGCGTCGTGCCGCCAAGATGAACACCATCCGCGACTGGCACGGCGACATTGAGGATTTCATCGACGCCAAACAGATCGAGGAAAAGAAGGCATGGGCTCTGATCGAGCAGGGTTACGACGGCTCCTACAACGGCGACGCCTACGGGAGCGTGATGTACCAGAACGAGAACCTCTCCGTGCGAGTGAGTGATGAGTTCATGGAGTCCGCGCTCGACGGGGGAGACTGGTGGACCCGCGCCGTGACTACCGGCGACAAACTTGAAAAGAAGGATGCCGGCGATTTGCTCAATAAAATCTCCGAGGGCACCTGGGTGTGCGGTGATCCCGGCGTGCAGTACGACGGCGCGATTCAAAAGTGGCACACATGCAAGGGCACTGAGCCGATCCACTCGACCAACCCTTGCTCGGAATACGTTTTTCTCAACAACACCGCGTGCAATCTGGCGTCGCTAAACTTGATGCGGTTCAAGCGCGAGGACGGCGTGTTCGATGTCAAGCGGTTCAAGGCGGCCGTGCGGGTGTTCATCACCGCACAGGAAATTCTCGTCGACAACGCCAGTTATCCAACCCAACCCATTGCGGAGAACTCCCATATTTTCCGGACGCTTGGCTTGGGTTACGCGAACCTTGGTTCGCTGGTGATGAGCTATGGCTTGTCGTATGACTCCGATGAGGGCCGGGCGCTGGCCGGAGCCATTACGTCCATCATGACCGGCTACGCCTACGAGCAATCAGCCGAGTTGGCCGGGGCCAAGGGGGCGTTTCCCGGATACAAGGATTCCCGCTGCGTCAACGTGGCCAAGCCGTTGGCCAAGGACAATGTGGAGTCGATGCGCGGCGTGATGCAACTGCACCGCGATGCGGTCGAGGAGATTCAGTCCAGCGACGAGTTTGGCTACCTGAAGGACGCCGCTCGTGAATGCTGGGATGCCGCGTTGGCCAGGGGCGACGAGAACGGCTACCGCAATGCGCAGGTATCCGTGCTGGCACCCACCGGCACAATCGCGTTTTTGATGGACTGCGACACGACAGGCATCGAGCCGGACATCGCGCTGGTGAAGTACAAGCTGCTTGCCGGCGGGGGAACGTTGAAGATCGTGAACCGCACCGTGCCGGATGCGTTGAACCGGCTCGGCTACAGTGACGATGAAATCAGGAACATCGTCGCGCACGTGGAAAAATTTGACACCATCGAGGACGTCAAGGAGGACGGGGAAACCCGACAAAGCGGGCTCAAGCCCGAGCATCTGGATGTGTTTGACTGCGCGTTCAAGCCGTTCCGCGGCGAACGCAGCATTCATTACATGGCACATCTCAAGATGATGGCCGCTGCCCAGCCGTTCATCAGCGGCGCGATATCCAAGACCGTGAATCTGCCCAATGAATGCACGGTGGAGGACATCACCGACGCCTATGTGCAGGCGTGGAAGCTGGGGCTGAAATGCGTTGCGATTTATCGTGACGGATCGAAGCGATCCCAGCCGCTCAACACCGCGAAAACCGGAGAGGGAACCGAACAGGATTCCGCCCCGGCGGTGGACGAGCGGATCCAGGAGCTGGAGGAACAGTTGGTCGGTCTGCAAAAGCAGATCGACCAACCTCTTCGGCGACGGCTTCCCGAGACGCGAACAGCGGTCACTCACAAATTCGACATCGCGGGCCACGAGGGTTACCTCACCATCGGCCTGTTCGAGGACGGCGCACCCGGTGAGATGTTCATCACCATGGCCAAGGAAGGCTCCACCATTGGTGGCCTCATGGACAGCGTGGCGGCGTTGACGAGCATTTCACTGCAGTACGGCGTGCCGCTCGATGCTCTCGTTCGCAAGTTTAGCCACCAGCGATTTGAACCGTCTGGATTCACGAAGAACCCCCAGATTGGACGGGCCTCGTCGATCATCGACTATGTATTTCGCTGGATGGGGTCGCAGTTTATTCCGGGCTTCATCGAGAAATCCCGGGGCAACGGCGTTGGGCAACAGGAATTGAACATCCCGGGTCTGCAGGAGCAGGAGGCCAAGCGGGTCAACAAGCCGGTGGTGGAGTTGCCGGTATCCGGCAGCGACGGGGAATCCATCGCGCACGCGGCCACGCATTCCCATGACAGTTCGGCCATCAGCCAATCGGTGGCGCATTTCATGGAGGACGCGCCGACCTGCCCAACCTGCGGCAATGTCACCGTGCGCAACGGCGCCTGTTTCAAGTGTCTCAACTGCGGCGAGAGCCTCGGCTGTTCCTGAACTTGGCCAAGCGCTTGGCCAAGCGGAAAAAACCGCTTGAACTGGTCACCAAAACAGACGAATCAACGGGGACGTGAGTGAGGTAAACGGGTACAACCTTGAAAAGCTGGTCGGCCAGTTCCAAATAGTGGCTGAGTTTGTTGATGGGTATGCGTGGACGAAGGGGCACATCAACGACACCTACATCATCAATTGTCGACAGGGAGGGAGCCCGATCCGTTACATCCTGCAGCGCATCAACCATCACGTTTTCCAGCAGCCAGCGGTGGTGATGCAAAACGTCAAGGAAGCCACCCAGCACCTTCGAAAAAAAATTGCCTCGGAAAGTTCCGCTGATCTGACCCGCCGCACAATGACGCTGGTTCCCACCCGGGGTGGGGCGTCTTATTACATGGACAGCGCTGGCAACTACTGGCGTGCCTATGTGTTCATTGAACGCGTCAAATCCAGTCACGTCGCCGAAAAACCTGAGCAGGCGGAGCAGGTGGGGCGGGCGTTTGGATTATTTCAAAAACGACTCGCCGACTTGCCGACGGAGCGAATCCAGGAAACCATTCCACAGTTTCACAACGGTGTTTTACGAATCTACGCACTAGAAAAGGCGGTTAGGGAAGACAAACAAAACCGGGTTGAGTCAACACAACCGGAGATTGATTTTTGTCGAACCAACCGGGGCATAGTCCAGATTTTTGCCGACGCTCAGGCCAAGGGCGAACTGCCGCAGCGTATCACGCACAACGACACCAAGATCGACAACGTGCTGCTTGATCAGGAAACCGATGAAGTGATGTGCATCGTCGATCTCGACACTGTAATGCCGGGGCTCATCCATTACGATTTCGGCGACATGGTGCGGACGCTGACCAGCCCAGCCGACGAGGACGAACGCGACCTCGATAAGGTGACTATGCGAATGGATTTTTTCGACGCCTTAGCCAAGGGCTACCTTAGTGAAGCCAACGATTTTTTGAGTGAAGCGGAGAAAGGTTACCTTGCCCAGGCGGGCAAGGTAATCACGTTTCAACTGGGCGTGCGTTTCCTAACCGACCACTTAAACGGCGATACCTATTTCCGGGTGCATCGCGAAGGGCAAAACCTCGACCGGGCTCGGGTTCAATTCAAGCTGGTGGAACGCATGCTCGAAAACGAGGAAGCGATGAAGGCAACCATCGCCGCGCTTGGCTAGTCGGCAGCGACGAGCGGTTCCCCCGCT
>WTHH01000257.1 GCA_011523195.1 Verrucomicrobiales bacterium | reverse complement strand
AAAATCCTTTTTACAAAGCCTGTCGATGCCAAAACCGGCAACGATCCCAAGAGCTACCAGGTCACCCCCTTCACGCACAATTATCACCGCGGCTATGGCGGGCCGGAAGTCCACCAAACCACCCCCACCGTGCAGCGCGCCCAGTTGGCTGTCGACGGCCTTAGCGCGCGCATCACGCTCAGCGAACTCAAGCGCGGCCACGTCTACGAGTTCGATCTTGAATCCTTACGTGACCGGTCGGCGGGCACGCTTCTCCATCGCCATGCCTATTACACGGTGAACGAAATTCCGGGGAAATAATTTTGAGATCGGTTAGCCTCTCGATTGCTCGAGAAAGATCATCATGAGGAGGCCCATCATGCAGCGGATTTCCTCGCTGCTGTCGACCTCGGCGAGTTTGTCGATCTTAAACAAGCCGCCCCAAAAACTGGGTTCCTTGGTGATGCGAAACAACTCGGCGCCTTCCTCGGTGGTGATGATGTAGGAGGGGTTGAAAATGTAGTTGCAGATCATGCCGACGCCGGGCAGTTGGCCGGCCAGCGCGTCCATGATCTTGGCGAACGGTTTTTCCTCCCGGATGGTGGCGTAATGATTTTCTCCGGCATCATTCAATAGGTAGGTTGCCTTCCAGATGGATTTAAGCCCCTCCCGCTTAATGGACCCGAACGATTGCCCATTCTCCGCGACGAAATTGTATGCCGATCTGAAGTCGATGACCTTGGTTGCCTTGATAGTGCAGACCCGCTCAGACTTGGTTTTGTCCTTAAACACCTCAAGTTCCTCCTTGAGCTTGAGAATTTTTTGCCGGGCGTAGGCTATGGGAGCGTTGGCGGCATCGGTTAGTGTGGCCTGCTTGGCCAGCGCGATTTTCTTGAAGTTCAATATAACGGGATATTGCATGGCAATTATTTAGTCGTTTTTTTGTTTTATGTAAATAAACTATGGCCGTATTTCCAAGGAAGAATCAATCTGAAAAGTGAGGTCGTAAATTATCTCCGCCTTTCGGTAGGAGAGCAATTCACGATAGTTACCGTTCGGATGCAGGAATTTCGCTTCGGCCATGTAGCCATTCTATCGTGAGCCGTTTGTGATTCAACACGAAACAACAGGCGTAAATCATTGAAGTTCGGTCTGTGCCAGGGCTTTATTCCAACCGACAATCAGCGCATCACGGGTGTTTGGTTTCATCGCTGGTTTGAATTGTCTGGCTGCTTTCCATTGTCTGGCGATGTCGCGTTTGTTTTTCCAGACACCCACGGCCAAGCCTGCAAGATACGCCGCTCCAAGGGCGGTTGTCTCCGTGACGGTGGGGCGGATGACACGGGTGCCGAGCAGGTCGCTTTGCAATTGCATCAGGAGATTGTTTTCACTGGCGCCGCCGTCCACCCGCAGCTCCCGGAGCGGCAGCGCGGCGTCGGCTGTCATTGCTCGGATCACGTCGTTCACCTGAAACGCGATGCCCTCCAGAGTCGCCCGGGCGATGTGAGCGTCGCTGGTGCCACGGCTGAGTCCGCTGATGGTGGCCCGGGCGTTGGGGTTCCAGTGTGGTGCACCCAGGCCGGTGAACGCCGGCACAAAGTGCACTCCGCCGTTGTCGGGCACGCGCTTGGCCAAGCGCTCGATCTCCGGAGCCGATTTAATCAGGCCAAGTTGATCGCGAAGCCACTGTACCACGGCCCCGGCTGTGAACACGCTTCCCTCGAGGGCGTATTCCATTTTGCCGCCTATCTGCCAGGAGACAGTTGTGAGCAACCGGTTTTTGGATGGCATCGGCTTGTTGCCGGTATGCATCAGCAAAAAACACCCGGTTCCGTAAGTGCACTTGGCCATGCCACTGCGATGACAGCATTGGCCAAACAGGGCCGCCTGTTGATCTCCAGCCACACCTGCCACGGGGATGGTGCCGCCAAGGGCTGAAGTCTCCGTGAGCAGTCCACTCGAGTTGGTGACCTCCGGCATCATGGATCGGGGGATGTCGAACAGCTCGAGCAGCCGGTCATCCCATTGGCCGGTGCGGATGTTGAACAACATCGTGCGGGAGGCATTTGAGACATCGGTCTTGTGGGCACGGCCGCCGGTCAGTTTCCAGAGCAGCCAGGTGTCGATCGTGCCAAAGGCCAGCCGTCCCGCCTTTGCCTTGGCCTTCGCTCCATTGGTGTGCTTGAGCAGCCAGTTGATTTTTGTCGCGCTGAAATAAGCGTCCAACTCGAGTCCGGTCAGGCGGCGGATTAGCCGATTGGCCTTGTCCTTTTTCAGTGCGTCACAAAAATCGGCGGTTCGACGATCCTGCCACACAATGGCATTGGCGTTGGGATTGCCGGTGTCACGATCCCAGACGACCGTGGTCTCCCGCTGGTTGGTGATGCCAATGGCGGCGATGTCCGAGGCGGTCAGATTGGCCTGCCGAAGCGCTTGTCTTGCCGTTGCCAGTTGCGTTTTCCAAATGATCTCCGGATCGTGTTCCACCCAACCGGACCGGGGGAAAATCTGAGGGAATTCCCTTTGGCCAACGGCAACGATGCGGCTGTTTGAATCAAAAACAATGGCCCGTGAACTGGTCGTGCCCTGGTCCAGTGCGAGGATGAACTTACGCTTGGCCATGATAGGTCAGGGAATCTCCACGGTTCGGTAAAACCGGCGTTTGCGTGAAGGGCTGGCGGTCATGTCAACGATCTCAGCCCGGTCGGTCAGCAGGGTGATTTTTTTCAGGGTCTTCCACTTTTTGTCCGAGCCAAGGTCCTCGCTGTATTGCACCCGGTAAGTGCGGCCCTGCACGCCTTCCACCGTCAACTTGATCACCGTTTCGGCGGTGAGGGTCGTTTTGAATGGCGCCCGCAACAGTGCCTTCTTGATATTCTCGTAGCCCTCCGGCGAAGTGAGGTCCGACTTTCGGTCGCCGAGGTACGGGAAGTAGTCGGTGAGTTCGCCGCGTTCATTGTAAATGAAATAGTCGTCCTTCCGGCCGCGGTGTTGCTTGAATGCATCGATCTCTTTGGTGTCCTGAAACAACGGGAAGCTGCAGCGCGAGGTGAACTCGAGCTGATCGCCTTCGCCGGACTGGATGTTCACCGCGACGAAATTGACCTGGACGCGGTCGGCCTCGAGGTCCTTTTTCAACTCCTCCATCTTGGTGACTTGTTTTTGGCAGTAAGGACACCAGGTGGCGAGCAAGGCAACCATGGTGATGCGTCCCTTGAAATGGTCCAGGCCGTACTTTTGATTGTACTTGGGACTCTTGGGTTGGAAGTCGACCAGTTCCCAGCCGGGCCAGAGGGCACCGGGGTCGCGCGGCGAAAGCGGGTTGGCCAAGGGTTGAGCGGCCTTGAAGCCGAGGAGTGCGATCAGTGCCAGGGCGAGAACGGTTCGAGTGCGGTTCGGGTTGCGCATGTCGCCGGAGCATAGGGCTTGGCCAAGCGCTTGGCAATCTGCTGAAAGAACTGGCCGCGCTTGGCCAAGCGCTTTAGCCTGCCGCCGATGCATTTTTCCAAACCAATCCGACTGGCGCTGCTGGTTGTCACCGGGATCTGCCTTGGCTGGCCGACCGCCGTGGAGGCCCGCAAGCCGGCCGAGCGGCCGAATATTGTCCTCATCATGTGTGACGATATGGGCTGGAGTGACATCGGCTGTTACGGAGGCGAGGTGAAAACGCCTCATCTCGACCGGATGGCCGCCGAGGGGCTCCGGTTCACCCAGTTTTATAACAATGCAAAATGCACCACGACACGGGCATCGATCCTGACCGGGCTGTATCCCCGCCGGGGGAAGGGCGGGTTGCTCCGCGAAAACATGGTGACGCTGGGTGAGGCGATGAAGCTGGCCGGTTACCAAACGGCCCTGAGCGGCAAGTGGCACCTTGGCTCAGGCGAGACGACGCATCCGTACCGCCGTGGCTTCGACGAGTACTACGGCCTGCTGGACGGCTGCTGCAATTTCTTCAACCCAAAGCAGCGGGATCCAAAATACAAGGGCGGACGCATTCGGAAGTTCGGCCACAACGACCGGGATCTCTCCGAGTTTCCGGACGACTATTATACCACGGACGCCTTTACCGACCACGCGATTGAGTGCGTTGAAAAGTTCACGAAAAACAGCAAACCGTACTT
>WTHH01000169.1 GCA_011523195.1 Verrucomicrobiales bacterium | reverse complement strand
TTTTCGGACAGCGAACGAAGCAGTGCTGCTGCAAAATCGACATGCTCGGGCGAGGGACCACCGCTCACAACACTGGCCGCCGCATCTACTGCTACGGCTCCAATTACCGGTGGAATCGCTTGGCCAAGACCCGGGATTGGCAACCCTGCCTGCGTTTCATGGGTTGGTGGCATAGTCGATGAGGATTCTGTAGGGACTTGTCTTTGCTCGAATTTCACACCAGAAAAATCTCCATCGAAGCTTGGCTCCAGTAATTGGATTCGCTCAAGCAAAGGGGGATGTGTCGATGTGAATGAAAACCAGGATTTTTTCAGAGCGTTACCAAAAAACATATGACTCGCCTCGGAGGCTTTAGGTGAATGCAAAACCGCACCGGCTGCACCTATTTTTTTTAACGCGCCTGAGAGTCCGGCCGAGTTTCGGGTAAACTGAACCGCTGATGAGTCGGCTAAATACTCCCTCTGCCGAGAAACAGCACTCTTGATGATTTTCCCCATCATGATTCCAAGGCCACTAGTTGCCATCAGGATGAGTCCAATTAAGGCAATCCCCCCCCCACCTCCCTCACTGTTGCGACTCCGACCACGAGAAGAACTACTTCCCATATATAAAAGAAGCCTGCCCAGTTCAGCCAACACCACAAGCCCAAAAATCACTGCCACCAAGCGAAGATTCAACCGCATGTCTTGATTTAATATATGGCTGAACTCGTGAGCAACCACACCCTGTAATTCATCGCGACTCAACATCCGCATGCAGCCATTTGTCACACCGATCACAGCATCGTCTACGGTAAATCCGGCTGCGAATGCGTTTATTCCATTTTCTTGGTCCATCACATAGACCTCAGGCATAGGCACACCGGAGGCGATCGCCATCTCTTCGACAACATTTAACAACTTACGTTCATCTGGGTCCGTCGTCCCCATGTTCACGAGACGCCCATCCATCATGGCTGCGATACTTGATCCACCTTCCCTGAGTTGAAATTGGCGGAATAATCCAGCCAAAGCGATGATCCCAAACGTGGCGAGAAGAACGATTCCCGCTAGGACTGGATCTTGAAATCGGGTGTAGGCTCCTTCTCCCTCATAGGCAGAGTTTAGAGACAGAGATATCCCGATTAAGAAAAAATTCAGTAAGCCAATGAAAAGAACCGCGACAAAAAAAAGGAAGATCAGCCGACCTGTTTTCTTTCTGGCTTGATGTTGTCGCTCGAAGAAATCCATGGCGAGCACGGGCTTGAGAAGCCAGCAGGTTTACATGTCATCGAAGTCGATATTGAGCGCCTTCTTTTGGTCCGCGGTCACAACCGCCTTACCTACATCCCCCAATCCTTCGACCTCAAAAAAGATCCCCTCCTCGAACTTGAACAACCCTGCAATGAAATTGTTCGGAAACTGCTGCAGCGAGTTGTTGTAAGTCATCACCGAGTCATTGAAAGCCTGACGCGCGAATGTGACCTTGTTTTCAGTCGAGGTCAGCTCCTCGCTTAACTGCATCATGTTCTGGTTCGCCTTGAGATCGGGATAGGACTCAGTCAATGCGAACAATCTTCCCATTACTCCCCCAAGGGAATTCTCAGCCGCCACCATGTTTTTCATGGCAGCCGGATCGCCTGGATTGGCACTCACTGCTGAGTTGGCATTGGCCGCCTGGTTCCGGGCCTGAATCACCTCTTCCAGCGTGGCCCGTTCATGCTTCATGTATCCCTTGGCCAACTTCACCAGATTAGGAATTAAATCGTATTTGCGGGTAAGTTGAATCCCGATTTGTGAGTAGTTGTTGTCCTTCGCGTTGCGCGTTCTGACGAGCCCGTTGTAGACAGACATCACCCAGAATCCCACGATCAAAACCAAGACCGCCAGAATCCCAATAACTATTAGTAGACCACCCATGTTAATACTTTCTTAAACGAGACTATTTTACCAGTAGCCAGAGGCCTGTCAATTATTCATTTGAAAAAAAGTTTGTATCAGTCAGCGCAGCCAGGGCTGGAATTGAATTGAAAACAGATCTGCATTTTTCAACTCAATCCTCAACTGAAGAACCGGATGAGATTTCCGAAGTTGACTTATGTCCGCGTTGTTATTCCCGACGATATTACCTTGAACTCTTTTCCACATCACGGCTTCGCTGAGTTGATCTCCTGCAAGAGCCCGGCATTCTGCCAAAGAGAATCCTGGAATCGCATTCCCGTCTGGCCGATACAAGCCGACTCTCACACTGCCTCCCTCAGCGGCACGATAATTGAGCGTCAACCGATCCGCCAATCGGCCAAGCTGAATCGGCTTAGTAATTAACCCCCCCCCTCGTTTTCCGCCGTTAACCGATACGAAACCGTCCTTGCGGTATTCGAATCGACGCAGCCGGCTGTCAGGCCCGGCGTAATAAGCCTCCGTTGCGTACACCGACAGATGATTGGCCCGCACCGGGAGTTCCACCAAGCCCCAAGCCATGTAGTTGCTTCGGTTTCCACCGCGATCCTTCGGGGCACTCTCCGGAACGATCGGTTCCAGCCATCGATGAAAATTCAATCCGTCACGGCTGACCATCAGTGTCGGCTCTACGCGTTGTCCATCATTGGGGAGGTAGCGTGTCGGAAAGCCAAGGTACAAATGAGGCGCTCGAGCATACGGCAGTATCGCGTTTGTATAGAGATGCTGATTGGGGATGCTCTCCTGATATCCCAACAACTCCGGCTTGGACCATTGAACAAAATCATCAGACGTGGCCGTCATGATTGCCCGGATACCGTCCACGAATATCCGGTGATACTCCCGGTACTTGCCGATGCGCGCATCCCAGAAGGCCAGGTTTTGTGAATCGAACTCACCCTGCGTAATGACCGGCTCGCTCTGCGTCATCTTCCAGCGAATCCCATCCGGTGACTCATAAATATACAGCCCCGTTTTCCCAAGCGGCCAACCGCGGGAGACTCCCCTGTATCGTGCCTCGGGTGGTGCGTTTGGGTTTTCGTCCTTGAACGCCACGAAGCAATGCGTCCCCAAGCCGTCGAGCACGATATTGTTATCCTTCGAGCCATTGAACTCGAACAAGCCCAAGTTTGGCTTCACCCAATTCACCCCGTCACGGCTCTCTGCGTAACAAGTGACTTCCCGGTGTGTGGCCTTTTTTGTGGAGGTGTCCCAATGCGAACCTCGGTAGTACATCCGAAACAGATCACCATCTCGAAAAATCGTGTAATAGGCGCAGGTGTTCCCCTCCCATAGAGCATCGGTAGTCAGTACCACCTCCTTCGGTTCTGGCTGTTGCAATAGTTGCCGCACATCGCCGGTCATTTTTTCGATCATATGACCATCGACGAACAACTCTCGCTGAGTGCCGTTGGGGCCAAGCGACAAGGGGTTCGCCGTCACCGCAACCAACATCCCGAACAGGGATGCGGTAACCGTCATCAAACTATGGAGTGAACTTTTTTTCATCCTGTTAAATTAAAGTACGCAGGTAGTCGGCTGTTCGTGAGGCAGACTCCTCCGGCGTCTCACCCGGCTGGGCCGACTGATGCACGGTTACCGTCCCGTTATACCCGATCGACTTTAAGCCATCAAAAACACGGTCGTAATCCACACCGCCCGGGTCATGTACTGAGATCAGGTCAAACGACACATCTCCCACGCACCAGGTTGGCAGCGTGACCGCGCCATCCGGTTTTAACGCTTGGTTTTGGAGATAGACATTGAATATCCATTTGGCCAGGCGCTTGATCGTTTCTCCTCCGTAATCCTGCCGACAAATCTCCAAATTGGCCGGCTCGTAAACCAATCCGAAATTAGGCCGGTCGATCGATCGTAGCGTTTTTTCAATACTCTCCACCGTCTCAAAAAGACTCAGCGTATGGCACTGGTGCACCAACTGCACATCCTGTTCGGCAGCCTCGTCAGCTGCGCGCTTTGCAAACTCGATATCCGATACCTGCTTCAACGCCACCCGGATACGTGGCGCACCCAGGCGCTTTGCCAAGCGGAGATACGGTGTAATGTTTCGCAGCGCATTCGGCCCGTTTTCGTTGTTGTAAACCGTGTCAAAATCACCGGTGACCATGCTCACAGACAGTTTATTCGCACTCAATGAATCCAGAGCCGACTCGACGGCCCCCCGTGACGACTGCAGCCCCACCTGTGA
>WTHH01000190.1 GCA_011523195.1 Verrucomicrobiales bacterium | reverse complement strand
CCAGATGACTGCCTTGATCAGTGCGTACTCCACGCCGAACTCCGCCGCTGCGTCGCGAATGATGCCGTTGTAACGGCGCTCCACCTGATTGTTCCACCACCAATAAAACGCGGCGGCATCGATGACGATCAGCAATAGCAGCCAGCGAAGCCAACGGCGTTTGGGGCGTCGACGGCGCACGTCAATAATCGTTGCCGGTGGCACTGGCGCGGCACGATTCCCGCCAGACGGTCAACTCCTTGGCCAATCGCTTGACCAAGCCGGGTTCGCGCTTGGCCAAGTCCTGTTTCTCCGACGGGTCGGCGATGAGGTCGAACAACTGAGGCCCGCCCTTGGCCTTGCCGCTGAAGTAAAGTTTGTAACGATCGCCGATCCACGCGGTTTGGCCTTTTGACTCAAAGCCAATCGGCCGTCCGCGCTTGGCCAATTTGCCGTCGAACAACGGCACGAGGCTGATGCCATCGATCGGCCGGTCGGTGATCGGCTCGACGTCGATTAGCGCGAGAATCGTCGGCAGATAGTCGCTGGTGACGCATGGCACGTTGGTGGTGCGACCGGGCTTGATCCGCGCTGGCCACTCGACGAGGCCCGGCACGCGGATGCCGCCCTCGAGCAGCGAACGCTTGCGGCCACTCAGGTGACCGGCGCTACCGGGCGCCTTGCCGGTCTGCCCCTCAGGGCCGTTGTCGCTGCAGAAAAACAGTAGCGTATTTTCCGCCGCACCCAGTTTGCGCAGCTCGCTGCGGAGTCGCCCGACCTGCTCATCCATCGCGGTGATGCAGCCGTAATAGTGTTGCGCATACTTTGGGAGATCCTTGTACATCGCCATGAACTCCGGCCCGGCGACGACCGGCAGGTGCGGCGTGTGAAACCAGATGATGCTGAAAAACGGTTGCCTGGCTTGGGTGGCCTTTTGGATGAAAGGAATGGCGCGATCCATAATCACGCGCGAGTTCGCGCCGCGGGTGTTTTCGGTGACGCTCTCGCCGTGTTCATTCCAGTAGGCGGTTCCGTAGGGATTGGCGTCACTGGCTGCCATCACTGGATCCCACCACTGCCTGGAGTTGTTGCCCTTGGGCCGGAAAAGCGGATCCCACGTCGGCACCTTCGACTCGGTGCTGAAGCAGATGTCGAAGCCGTTCACCTGCGGCGGCGAATAATTCTTAGCGCCGCGAGGGCCACCGCGGTTGGCGTCCTTCACCGTTTTAGTTAGCGTGCCAAGGTGCCATTTGCCGAAGTGGCCGGTGGTGTAGCCCTGTTTTTTCAACAGCTCGGCCAGCGTCAACTCCTCCGGCTTCATGTGGCCGCTGTTCGCGAATGGGATGCCGTAGCGGAAAGGGTGCCGGCCGGTTATGCAGCTGCCACGCGTCGGACTGCAAACCGGTGCTGCCGCGTAAAACCGGTTGAACTTCATCCCCCCCTTGGCCATCGCATCGAGGTGCGGCGTGCGGATGACTTTGTTGCCATTGAAACCCACGTCGCCCCAGCCGAGGTCGTCACACATGATGAGCACAATATTGGGCTTCTCCGTAGCCAAGGCGCCGCTCAAACCAAGTGCGGTCGTGATAAGGCAAAGTAGACGTTTCACGCCGCGACGATACGGAGCCGGTTGAACACTGGCAAAAGTCTTTTACGAATTCATATTAAGCGCTTGGCCAAGGGGGAGGCGGGTCTTGCAACTGGCTTAACTTTGCTGTAATTCACCCGGCCGCGTTTTTACGCGCTTGGCCAAGCGCTTGGCCAAGTTTGCAGCTTCCGCCCGTTTCCGGGCATGTGCCGATGGCATTGATTGTTCAAAAATACGGCGGATCGTCGGTGGCCGACATCGACCGCATCCGCAACGTCGCCAACCGCGTGGCCGAGTACCGGCAGCGCGGCGATCAGGTCGTGGTGGTGGTGTCCGCGATGAAGGGTGTGACCGACAATCTCATCGACATGGCCAAGAGCCTGATGCCGGTGCCCAGCGAGCGGGAGATGGACGTGCTACTTTCCACCGGCGAGCAGACGACGATCGCGCTGCTGGCCATCGCGCTCCAGTCGATGGACATTCCGGCCGCGTCAATGACGGGCGCCCAGGCGGGGATTGTGACCGACGGTGTGCATTCCAAGGCAAAGATTCGCAACATCACGCCGGAGAAAATCCACGAACTGCTCGACGCCGGCAACGTGACCATCGTGGCCGGGTTTCAGGGGCAGACGACGGAGGGCCACATCACCACGCTGGGCCGGGGTGGCTCCGACCTCACGGCGATCGCGCTGGCGGCGGCGCTGAAGGCGGATCTTTGCCAGATTTTTACCGACGTCGACGGCGTCTACACCACCGACCCGCGCATCGTACCGACGGCGAGGAAGCTCGAGGAAGTCTCGTACGACGAGATGCTCGAGTTGGCTAGCATGGGCGCGAAGGTGATGCAGTCTCGCTCGGTTGAATTCGCCAAGAAGTTTGGCGTCATTTTTGAAGTTCGCTCCAGCCTCAACAACAATCCCGGGACCATCGTGAAGGAAGAAACGAAAAGCATGGAGGACGTCGTGATCCGCGGCGTGTCACTCGACAAAAACCAGGCCAAGGTCACCCTCGTCGGCGTGCCGGACAAGCCGGGCGTGGCGTCTCGTATTTTTCAAAAACTGGCCGACTCGGCGATCAACGTCGACATGATTGTGCAGAACATCAGCCACGGCTCCAACACCCCGGCGACCGATCTGTCGTTCACCATCGACAAGCCGGACGTGGCCAAGGCGCATGGCGTGATCGACGGCATGCGCGCCGACATTGGCTTCGGCGAGACGCTGGCCGATGAAAAAATTGGCAAGCTTTCCATCGTGGGCGTGGGCATGCGCAGCCACTCCGGCGTGGCAGCAAAGATGTTTGACGTCCTCGCCAACACCGGCGTCAACATCCAGATGATCTCCACCAGCGAGATCAAAATCTCCGTGGTCATCGATCTCGACCAGGCGGAGGAAGCCACCCAGGCGGTCCACGACGCGTTTCTTGGTTGATCAACCAGCACTTGTATCGGCCCGGGCGGGGTGGTAGCAGTGCGGCTTGAACACGATTCGGTTACCCCTCCTCGGGCTGGCGACGGCTGCCTGTTTTTTTCTCCAAACAAATCCGGCCTTATGTGAGTTGAAGGCGCGCGCGGCGCTGCCTCCGTTGCTGGAGTTTGTCGATGGCCGAAAAGTCGATTCGATCGCTGCCTGGCCGGAACGTCGAGAAGAGATCCGCGCACTGATGGTTGAACATTTCATCGGCAGTTACCCGGAGCAGACGCCGGCGATCCTGTCGGCTGAGGTCACTGCCAGCAAAACCCACGAGGACGGTTCGGTGCGTCGCCGAATCCGCGTCGTTCTCGACACGCCCAGGCGGGTGGCGTTTGAGATGGCGCTATGGGCGCCCAGCGGGGCCGGGCCGTTTCCGCTGCTGCTGACTGCACCGCGTTTTTACCAACGCTACTGGGCCGTGGACGCGCTCGAGCGGGGCTACGCTGTCTGCCTGTTCCCGGGTGTCGACAGTCATCATCGTGAGGCCGACTACGCCGGGTACGACAGCGTCTGGCAGAGGGTGCGGCGTGAGTTTCCCGACGCGACATGGACGGAGATCAGCACCAAGGCGTGGCTGGTCAGCCGCTGCATCGACTATCTGCTGGGCGAATCGTCTGTCGTGAAAATTTCCCCGGGGCAGATTGCGATCATTGGGTTTTCGCGCTACGGCAAGCAGGCGATGATCGCGGGGGCATTCGACGAGCGCATCACCTGCTTGGTGGCTCGAAGCCCCGGCTCGCCCGGCTCAAGTCCCTATCGGCTGACCAGCCGCAACACCTACGCCGAGGCGCCGTCCGATTTTCCGAGCGAATGGTTTTTGCCCTCGCTTCGAAATTTTACCGGTCGCGAAAATGATCTGCCGATCGATGCCCACGGTTGGTACGCGCTCATCGCCCCGCGCGCCTGCCTCATTCACACCGCCCACAACGACGGCTCGGAACCGACCTTTGCCGTGGAGAAGGGCTACATAGAGGGTCGCTCAGTTTATCGCCTGCTCGATGCCGAGCAGAATCTGCGGATCGACTATCGGCCCGGCGGCCACTCCTCCGGTCCGCCGCCGGAGCAGGTCGGTCGCGTGGACCGTCAGCGAAATCTCGACTGGATTGATCTGTCGCTTGGCCGCGGCTTTGCCAAGCGCAGCGACTTCCCCGAGGAGCTGATTCACGACTTCGACTGGCAGGCGTGGGACGCCAATCAAAAACCGGGCGATAAAACAATCGACCCCGAGGCGCCGGTTCGTCAGCGCATCCTCTGGTCGCTTGGCCAAGCGACGGAGAACTTGCCCAAGCCGGAGCAACCGGAGTTCCTGACCGCTGCCGAGTCGGAGCTGATGACGCACGATCGATGGACGCCCAAGGGCGTGCGGCGGGTGCCGATCCGCTTTGGTCAGGGTGTGCGAGGCAACCTTTTTTTCAAGAAAGGCCAAGCGGAAAAAATGCCGGTGGTGATCTGGCTGCACCCGCTCTCGTACCACAGCGGCTATAACGAAGGCTATGGCGTGCAGGGTGCCACCGTGTACCATCGGATGGCCAAGAATGGATTCGCGGTGATCGCCTACGACCAATGCGGTTTTGGCCTGCGGCTACAGGAGGGAAGTGTCTTTTATGAGCGGCATCAGCGCTGGTCCCGCCTAGGCCGAATGGTGATGGACGCTCGGGACGCGGTGAGCTTCGCTGTCGAGGGGAAGGGCGCCACGAGCGGGGCGATTCCTGAGCTTGATGAAGACCGAGTTTTTCTCCTTGGTTACTCCACCGGGGCGCTCACAGCCATGTATGCCGGTGCGTTGGACGATCGCTTAGCCGGGGTCGCCTGCTTTTGCGGATGGACTCCACTACGCGATGCGACCAAGGCAACCGCGACTGGAGGCAACCGGCGGCTGTGGGAACTGCACGCGCTGCAACCGAGGCTGGGATGGTTCGATGGTCGCGAGGGAGACATTCCGTTCGACTACCACGATGTGCTCGGCCAAGTGCTGCCCAAGCCGTGCCTGATTGTCACGCCCAAGCGAGACCGCTTCGCCGATCACAGCGCCATCACCGAGGCGATCAAGCAACTGCGCTTGGTCAAGCCGAAGTAGGCGGAGGCAGTGTTGACCTGGCAATCCCCCGACGACATCAACCGCTTCCAAGCCGACCAACACCAACAATTCATTAACTGGACGAAATCTCTCCGGTGAACTGAAGCGCGGCCTACCTTTTCTTTCGCTTTTTGTGGATGCCGGGAGGGAGTTTGGAGTTGTCGCCCATTTTTTTGATGAGGAAATCACGTGTGACGCCGACCTCGGTCATGAGGGAGTTAAGCTGTTTTTGCGTGGTAGCAATCTGCTTGCGATAGCCGAGTTCGGAGCCGCGGTTGTACATCTCCTGCGGATCCTCTTGCAGATCGTAAAACTCCACCACCTCGGTGTCGGGGAAGCGGATCAGCTTGTAGCGATCGGTGCGGATGCCCCAGTGCTTGGGTGAGCGATTGTAGTAGGCGTAAAAAATGGATGTCCGCCAGTCGGTGGGGGTTTTGCCCTGCAGCAATGGCCGGAGGCTGACGCCCTGCATGACGCTCGGGATGGCGATTCCGGCGTAGTTGAGCATGGTCGGGCCGAAGTCGATGTTCATACCCAGGCGCGTATTTACGCTGCCGGCCTTGATTTCTTTCGGGTAACGGACGATCAGTGGCATCTTGAGTGACTCCTCGAGGATGAGGCGTTTGTCGTGCATGTTGTGTTGGCCGAGCCAATAGCCCTGATCGCTGGTGTAGATGACGAGCGTGTTGTCGAGGATGCCCTCGGCGCGGAGTTGGTCGATCACACGCTTGACGTTGTCGTCAATGGCGGCGACGCAGCGGATGTATTTGTGGATGAGATGCTGGTAGGCGAGCGAACGACGCTCAGCCGGGTCGTCGGTTTGTTTTCCAATGAAGTCCTCGTACACGAGGTAAAAACTTTTCGGCCCTTCCTCGTCGTACATGACGGAGAAATGTTTGCCCTTGAGCAGGGGACTGGTCTTGGTGATGTCCTCGTGCAGGCTGGGTGGCTCGGGGATCTTGACGCCCTCGTGCAGCTTGGCCCAGCGATCGGGATAATCAAAATATTCGTGTGGCCCCTTGAAGTGCAGGCTCAGGTAGAACGGCTTGGTTTTGTCTCGCTGCTTGAGCCACTTTAGCGCCCAGTCGGTGTAACGGTCGGCGTAGTAGCCCTGATATTTTTCACGCTTGCCGTTGGGTCGATGAAGGATGGGGTTGAAGTAGCTGCCCTGGCCAACCGTTACGGCGAAGTCGCTCGTGCCGCGCGGGAATTGTTTCATGTGCCACTTGCCGACAACACAGGTTTCGTAGCCGCTGTTCGTCAACTCACGAATGTAGCTTGGGGCGTTCGGCTTGAGTTCGCAGCCGAGATTGAGTGCACCGGTGACGTGGGAGTATTGGCCGCTGATGATGCTGGCACGGCTGGGTGAGCAAATGGAGTTGTTGCAGCAGACGTTGGTGAAGCGCATGCCTTCGGCGGCGAGTCGATCGATCGCCGGCGTGTGCACGTAATCCTTCAGCCACGAGCCGTACGCGCCGATGCCCTCGGACGCGTGGTCGTCGGACATCATGAATAGGATGTTCGGCCGCTTGGCCGCCTGCGCTTGGCCAAGCGCGAGCAGTGCAACGAGACAGAGGGGGATCGATAGGAGACGTTTCATGCCAAACGGCAACTACCATTTGGCTGCGGTGGATTGAAGGCCAAACTTGGCCAAGCGTCTGGTTACTTGCGTTGGTAGACGCGGATCCAGTCGACCTCCATCCGAGCTGGAAACGGTGTCGCATCCGAGGGAGCGCCGACGAGGCGACCACCCACGGCGATGTTGAGCAGCAGGTAAAATCGTTGGTCGAATGGTGCGGGGAACGCTGCGCTGCGGGTGCTCCATTTTTTCTGCGTCTGCCAGGGTTTGCCGTCGAGCGTCCAGCGGATTTCATCCTCGCGCCAATCGATGCCAAAGGTGTGGAATCGGTCGGCGAACGTGCCGCTGGCGAGCTTGGTTTTGTCGCCGGAGGAACGGTTGTGCGGCCACTTGCCGCCGTAGTGCAGCGTGCCGAGCAACTCGTTCGGCTTTGCCCCGTTGAGTTCGACGATGTCGATCTCGCCGCTGGCTGCCCACGAGCCGTATTTCTCATCGGTCGGGAGCATCCAGATGGCGGGCCAGATGCCCTTGCCGGTTGGCAACTTGGCGCGCATCTCGATTTTTCCGTAGCGCCAGTCGCCTCGGTGCTTGGTGTGAATCCGGCCGGAGCTGAATGGGCGTTGCGTGCCCTGTATGTTTGGGTTGTCTCGATGTGCTTCGAGGATGAGTTTGCCATTTTCGACTCGCACATTTTTAGCGCGATCGGTGTAAAGCTGCATTTCCTGATTGCCGCCACCGAAGGCATCCACCGAGACACCCCACTTGCCATAGTCCAGCTTGGAGCCGTTGAATTCGTCCGACCAGACGAGTTGCCAATCCGCTGCATTGGCCTGTGCGGCCAGTAACAAAAGCGGGAAGAACCAAAAACGCATTGGCAGGGGAGTAACGGCCTGTTCTGCAAAAGTAAACAGTCGATTTTTCGCTGTGATTTGCGGGGGCGTCTCCCTAGGTTCGCCCGATGATGACGACGTTTTGCAGATTCACAGCTGTAATGGTGCTGGCTTTGGCCGGCGGCACGACAATGATTTTGGCGCAGGAAAAACCGGCTCATCCCAAGCCGGAGGAAAAGCCGGCGCCGAAAACCATCTGGGCAGCGGCCGTTGCCGGGGACATCGAGGCGATCAAGGGGTTTCTCGCCAAGGAAAACAAGATCAACGATCAAAACAAGGATGGTTACTCGATCCTGCACGCTGCGATCCGGAAGGGACAGACTGCGGTGGTGACCTTCGCACTGGCCAACGGCGCGGACATCAATCTCCGGAGCAAAAGCAAAAAGGCACCGCTGCACTACGCGGCCCAGTACAATCAACTCGAGGCAGCCAAGCAGTTGGTAGAGGCCAAGGCCGATCTTACGGCGAAGGACAAGAAAGGGCGCACTGCGCTCGACTTTGCCGGCGACGAGGCCAAGCGAGAGTTGGCGAACTTCCTGCGCGAGGCCGGGGTGCCGAGCCGGAACGATGAAGCGGCGGCCAAGTCCATTTTTGTCGCGGCCAAGTACGGCTCCGTTGCGGCGATCAAAAAACACCTCGCGGCCGGTGTCGATGTGAACGGCAAAAACAAAAACGGCCACACGGCACTACACTTTGCGGCGAGCGCCGGGCAGGTGGATGGGGTTGCAACATTGATTAACGCCAAAGCCGATCCCGCCTTGGCCGACAAGGCCAAGCGCACTGCCCTGCATTACGCCGTGAGCAACAAGCGGCAGGCCACGGCGACGTTGCTTCTCGAGAAGGGCGCGCCGGTCAATGCCGAGGATAAAAACGGCAAGACCCCGCTGGATTATGCCACCGGAAAAAGCCGTGCCGCCATCGCTGAGTTGCTTCGGAGCAAGGGCGGCAAGACGAAGCGGGAATTGGCTGCGGCCGAGAATATTTTTGCCGCGGCCGAAGTGGGCGACGTGGAGGCGATCAAAAAATTGCTTGAGGCCGGCACGGATGTGAATGCGCCTAACAAAAACGGGTACACCCCATTGCACTTGGCGGTGCGCAATGGCCAAGCGGAGGCGGTTGCGTTGCTCCTTGAAAAAGGGGCAAAGGTCAACGCCCAGCGCCGGGGCAAAACCGCACTGGATTTTGCCGGTAAAAATGAGGCCTTGGCCAAGCTACTCCTCGACAAGGGCGGGTTGACTGCGAAGGAGATCAAAGCCGCCGACTCGATTTTCACTGCAGCGTCGAACGGCCTCGCGGATGCGGTCAAAAAACATCTCGCGGCTGGGGCGGACGTAAACGCCAAGAACAAAAGCGGCTACGCCGCGCTGCACCTCGCGGCCAAGCGCGGCCACGACGCGGTGGCGGCGGTGCTGCTCGAGGCCAAGGCGGATGTGGCGTTGGCCAGCCGGAGCGGCAAGACGGCGCTGCACTACGTGGCGGATTACAACGGCAACCTCGACTTGGCCAAGCTCCTGATCGCAGCCAAGGCGCCGATCAACGTCAGGGACGGCAGCAAAAAGACCCCGTTGAATTATGCATTGTCGCGCAAGCGGACGAAGCTGGCTGAGTTGCTGCGGAGCAACGGCGCCAAGACAACGAAGGAGTTGAACGCCGCCGGGAGTATTTTTGCCGCCGCAGAGGTGGGAGACCTTGAGGCGTTGGCCAAGTTGCTCGCCGCAGAAGGCGCGGACGTGAATGCCACCAACAAAAGCGGCTACACCGCACTGCACCTCGCGGTGCGCAAGGAACAGAAGGACGCCGTGGCCTTGCTGCTGGAAATGGGCGCCAACGTGAACGCTCAGCGTCGTGGGAGGACTCCGCTGGATTTCGCCGTTAAAAACGAGGACATCGCGGCGCTGCTCCGGGCCAAGGGCGGCCTGACGCGGCTGGAGCTGCGCGCCGAGCAGGACATTCTTTACGCGGCGGTCAACGGTTATGCGGATGCGATCGTGCGCCACATCGAGAACGGCGGCGACGTGAACAAGACAAGCCGCAGTGGCTATAGCGCACTGCACTTTGCGGTGAACAGTGGATACGTCGAGGTCGTTCGCGTGCTGGTGGCCAACAAGGTCGAGGTCAACGCCGCCGCGAACAAGTACGGGAAAACCGGACTGCATTATACGGCGCGACACGGGCGCAAGGAGATTGCCAAACTGCTGCTGGAAAACGGGGCGAACGTCAACGCGCTGGATCGCAGCGGACGGACGCCGGTGGATATCGCCGAGCATTATCGACGCAGCGAGACGGCTGCGTTGCTGCGTGAGAGCGGAGGCAAGCGGGCGAGCGAATTAAAGCCGGAAGAGGGCGAGGGCGACAAGGCGGATCCACAGCCATTGATGATCGACGACGAACTGGGGCAACTCACCGGCGAGGAGGTGGCACTGACGCTGACGCTTGGCCAAGCCGGGCCGGGTCTTGTCATCGATGGATGGCCGGGTGAGCGTTACCTCATCCAGTCCTCGAGCGATCTTGTCAATTGGATCGGTGTGGGGGAAATCGACAATGAGTCGGGCAGCGTGAATTGGACTGATCCTCGCGAAGAGGTGGCCAGTCAATTCTATCGCGTCCTGATGTTGGATTGATCACGGCGCCATGCCGACTTTTGAAAAATTCTTTCGCTGGCTGTTCTCGGCTCGCATCCTGATTCGTATCGGGGGCGGCGTGCTTGCGTTTATGGTCGTGGCTGCAGTTTTGTGGAATGCGTTCGATGTCAGCGGGCACAAGCGCTGGCTGGCTTGGAAAGCGGAGTGGGAGGCGAAGGGCGAGTCGTTTAATCCAGAAAGCATTATCCCGGAGGCGATCCCGGATGAGCAAAACGCCGCCAAGTCCGCCTTGTTTGAGCCACTGTTTTCGGACCCTGATCATAAGTCGAAAGCGGCAAAAAAATCGGTCAATCGTTTTAGGTTGGATGCCAATAAGAAACCGTACCTCGCGAATTGGCGGTTGGGCGAACGGAGAGACTTGGCTGGTTGGGAGGAGGCAATTCTCGCTGCCGACAATCCGCCAAAGAAAGGAGCGACACCGGCGGATACCATCCTGAATGCACTCCAACATTTCGAGGCCGATCTGGATGAGTTGGCCAAGGTGATGACCAAACCGGGCTGCCGTTTTGACATTCGTTATGAGGACGTGTTCATGGCGTTGCTCCCACATCTGGCCGTACTCAGGAATGCCAGCCAACTCTATTCACTTCGGGCTTCGGCGCTCCTGGCCAAGGGCGATACCGATGGGGCGATGGCAGACGTGCTACTTGGCATTCGCACGAGCGAACTGCTTGCCGATGAACCGATGCTCATTTCGCAACTGGTCAGGGTTGCCATATTGCAAATGAACCTTGTCCCGTTTTGTGAAGGGCTGCACGGGGAAAAATGGTCGGATGCGCATCTGGCAGAGTTTCAACAATCCATCGAGTTGATCGATTTGCTGAAAGGCGCCTCGTTGGCGTTCCGGGGAGAACGAAACCTTGTGAACATGTGGTTTGAGCAACTCGACGATGGAACAGAAAACCCTGCTGGCACAGGTGCGGAGGAATTCGATCCCGGTTTTTTTATGAGCCTGAATCGCTACCATATCAATCGCATCATCACCGAGAATTTACTTGCGAAAATCGACGTGGAAAACCACCGCGTGTCGATGCGGGACACTCCGACGGCTGAGGAGGAGATTGAGAAACTGACCAACGCGCCGTTCGCGTTTCGGTATGCCTTCACGGCCATGCTGATCCCGGCTTACGACAAGATTATCCTCAACATGACCTCGGCTCAGGCGGGATTGGATCAAGCTAAGATCGTGGCGGCGCTGGAGAGGTATCGCTTGGCCAAGGGCAATTATCCCCCCACGCTGGCTGAATTAGTACCGGCGTACCTGGCTAAGTTACCGGGGGATATGTTTCATGATCGCGGCTTGGTGTACCGACCGGATGGCGACTCGTTCACGCTTTATTCCACCGGCTTCAATGTGGAGGACGACGGCGGTGAATTTGTGCTCTCGCACGGGAAGGACATCAGTATAGAATTTGATAAGGGCGACTGGCCTTGGCCAAGCGTCACGGCCGAGTGATCGTAATAAAGTGCTTAGGCAAGCGCCAACTTGCGGTTGGGCGGCTGCCGGCGTATGGTGCGCTTCTATGGACGGCGGTATGTCCCGCAGTCAAATTATTCTGGGGTGGAAGTGCGATGCAAAACCAAATTGAGACAACTGTCGCCGGCCTGAATAGGTTGGCCCGTAACCTGTGGTGGACCTGGAATCAGGATGCGCAGGACATTTTTGAGGAACTTTCGCCGCGTGCGTGGCGCAACCTTTATCACAACGCCGTAGCGGTGCTGCGCGAGTTGTCCGACGAAGAACTGCGCGTACGATTGCTGGACGAGGAGTTTAACGGCCGCGTGCAGTCCGTGCTGCAGCAGTTTGACAAATACCTGTACGCGACCGACACGTGGGCGGCAGCGAATGCGGCCGGCTTGGCCAAACGGCCGGTGGCTTATTTTAGTGCGGAGTTTGGTTTTCACGAGACACTGCCGATTGCGGCTGGGGGGCTGGGGATGTTGGCGGGCGACCATGCCAAGTCGGCCAGCGACCTTGGGCTGGGCTTCGTGGGCATAAGCCTGTTTTACCGCGAAGGCTACTTTCAGCAGGCGATCAATTCCGACAATTGGCAGACGGAGTATTACAGCCAGCTCGACCCGAAGAATCTCCCGCTTGAGCCAGTGCTCGATGTCGAGGGACATCCGATCGTTTGCGAAGTCGAGATTGCTGCGGAGCCGGTGCAGTTCAGGGTCTGGGTGGTCAACGTCGGCCGCTGCCCGGTTTATCTCATCGATGCTAATCTTCCGAAGAACCAACCGCTCTTTCGTGACCTCACGCAACGTGTCTACGGCGGCGATAACTCGACCCGCATCATGCAGGAAATCCTGCTCGGCGTGGGAGGCGTTCGTTTGCTGCGCCGGCTGGGAGTTGATCCTTCGGTGTTCCACATGAACGAAGGCCACGCCGCGTTTCTTGCGTTGGAATTGATGCGGGAGCGGGTCGATGCTGGAGTTGGGTTTCACGATGCGTTAGCAGAGATTAAGCGGCAGTGTTTGTTTACCACGCACACGCCGGTGCCGGCCGGACACGACCGGTTCAGTCAGGGGTTGATGGATTATGCGGCCCGTCATTTTTACGACCAACTCAAGGTCGATGCCAAGGAGCTGCTCGCGCTTGGGCGAGAGAATCCCGATGACGAAAACGAGGAATTTTGCATGACCGTCCTCGCGCTCAAAGCGGCACGGGCGGCCAATGGTGTGAGCGAGCTGCACGGGGCAGTGAGCCGCGAAATGTGGTGGGGGCTTTATTCCAATGGCTCGGTGGACGAGGTGCCGATCGGCCACGTGACCAACGGTATCCACCTGGCTGGCTGGACGAAGGGGCCGGTGCGGAAATTCTGGCGTCGAAAACTTGGCCAGGCGGATCCCGGTGCGGATTGGTCGGAGGAACTGGCCAAGCCGGAGTTTTGGGCCAAGGTTGAGGATCCGGCGTTCGTCAGCGACGAGGAACTTTGGGCGCTGCGTTATCGGTTGCGCCGGGAGTTGATCGAGTTCTCGCGTCGCCGATTGCAGGATCAGGAACATCGATCCGATGCGAGCGATTTCATCGCGTTCGATCACCTGCTCAACCCGGATGCGTTGACCATCGGTTTCGCGCGCCGGTTTGCGACGTACAAACGTGCGCCGCTGATTTTTGACCAATACGAAGACCTCGTTCGGATGGTGCGTGATTTGCGGCAGCCGGTGCAGTTTATTTTCGCCGGCAAGGCGCACCCGCGCGATGACGAAGGGAAACGGCTTATCCAGAAAATCATCCACCTGAGTAAACATTCTGAGCTAAACGGACATCTCGTTTTCCTCGAGAATTATGATGTGCACGTCGCGCGGCAGATGGTGTCCGGTTGTGACATCTGGCTGAACAACCCGCGCCGGCCGCTTGAAGCCTCCGGCACCAGTGGCATGAAAACCACCGCACACGGCTGCCTGAATATGAGCATCCTCGACGGCTGGTGGCGCGAAGGATACGACGGAACCAACGGCTTCGCGATCGGCAGCGACGCGCATCCAGAGGAAGTCGAGGAACAGGATCGTGCGGACAGCGAGAATCTGTACAAGGTACTTTCCAGTGAGGTTTTACCCTGTTTTTATGACCGGGACCAATTAGGGATACCCAGGGCGTGGGTTGGTAAAATCCGCCGTGCGATGTCGACCCTGGCGGCCGAGTACGACACCACCCGGATGGTTCGCGAGTACACCCAAAAATTCTATTTATCCGAATGATTGCCCCGGACGAATCCGCTGCCAGCCAGGTTGAAGAAACGGCTGCACCCGAGATTCAAGATCTGAGGTCATTGACCGATGCGGAGGTCGGCGAAGTGTTAACCGGTTGGGGGCACAAAAGTTATCGCGCACGCCAACTGCTGGACTGGATCTACAAAAAAAGGGTGCGCACCTTCGACGAGATGACTGATCTCTCGCAGTTGTTGCGCGTGCAATTGTCGGAGGCCTTTCGCATGCAATCGCTCGAGTGCGCGCAAGAGCAGGTTTCGAGCGACGGGACGGTTAAATTCCTCTGGCGGCTTGCTGACGGTGAGTTCATCGAGAGTGTGCTAATACCCGCCTCGGTCGGTCAGGATGGAAACCGGAGTGATCGTCACACTTTGTGCGTCTCGACACAAGTTGGCTGCGCGTATGGCTGTAAGTTTTGCGCGAGCGGCATCATGGGTTATCGCCGAAACCTTGAGGTGTTCGAGATCGTGGATCAGGTGTTGTCCGTGGAGCGTTGGCGCCGCAATCATCTTGTTGAGAGTGGAGAGTATACGGAGGAAACTCTGCCAAAGGGTCAGACACTGGTGAACAACCTTGTCATCATGGGCATGGGCGAGCCGCTGGCCAATTACGACAACCTGACCAAGTCGCTGCACATCCTGAACGCGCCTTGGGGGATGAACATCGGCGCGCGCAAGATCACAGTTTCCACTAGCGGCCTGGTGCCGCAGATTCGAATGCTCGCGGAGGAGCCGCAGCAGTATCACTTGGCAATCTCGCTGCACGGGGCCACGGATGAGGTGCGCAGCCAGATCATGCCGATCAACCGGAAGTATCCGCTGGAGGCGTTGCTTTCCGCGTGTGAAGCCTATCAACAGGCCAAGGGCAGGATGATTTGGGTGGAGTACATTCTCATCGACGAGATCAACACCGGCATGGATCAGGTCGAGGCACTGGTCGGCTTGGCCAAGCGGCTGCAGTGCAAGGTGAACCTCATCCCGTATAACCCGGTTGGCGGGCTGGAATGGAAGAGGCCAAGCGGTGAAACGGTCTCTCGTTTTCGCGATGCACTTCATCACCGGGGGGTCCGTGTGACGGTGCGTACCGAAAAGGGAACTGACATCGATGCCGCCTGTGGGCAGCTAAGATTAAAAACGGAGCAAACGGCTGCAAACCAAGCGCTTGGCCAAGCGGCTGAAACCGCCTGAACGGGCAGTTTCCGGGTTGTAACTTTTTCGTGACAATCGCGTATTAGGCATTAAATTTTCCGGCCCGCCGGTGCTGGTTAGCAATGGCTGGGCATTTTTCCCGACAACTTTTTCAAGGATTTGGCGGACAACCTGCAAAGACAACGCTACGAGCACAAGTACATCATTCGCGAGAATGTAGCCTTGGCCGTGCGCGATTTTGTGTCCTCCTACCTCGAGTTAGACTCGTTTGGGGCCACCCAGCCGAACAAGTCTTATCCGGTACACAGTCTCTATCTCGACTCGCCGGATTTGAAACTTTACCAGACCACGATCAACGGGGACAAAAACCGATATAAGCTACGCATTCGTTTTTACGAGGATCGACCGAAGGCGCCAGTTTTCTTCGAGATCAAGCGTCGCACGGACAACACGATCTCGAAGCAACGGGGCGGGGTTAAGCGCGAGGCTCTGGATCAGGTCATGGCCGGGCAGTTGCCATTGCCGGAACACATGGCCAGCGATGACCCACAACACCGCGCTGCCATCG
>WTHH01000271.1 GCA_011523195.1 Verrucomicrobiales bacterium | reverse complement strand
CGGCGGGCCGCCCGGGAGGTAGATCATGATGATCGATTTCTCCCGCTTACCCCCGCCGGAATTCGCCGAGGCCTTAAGCAGTTCCGGCAACGCCAATCCACCCATGCCCAAACCACCAATTTTCAGAAAATTACGGCGGCTCAGGCCGTCACAAAAACGGCCGGATGAATTTCCGTAAATACTTAGCATGACTCCTTGTAGTTCAGCCTCACGGCATTGCAGGTCGGACAGGCAGATAGTGGCCACACACACAGCCATTGCAAACCTGTTTTTCTTAGGATTGAGCGTGCATCGCTTTGCCAAGTGCCCTAGCGTCCCGCCAACCGATGCGGCACGACTCAATGATACGACCTAATCCTGCGACAAACACTCTGGCCATCCTGTTGGTCGCACTGTTTTCCATCCCCCTTGGCCGAGCGCACGTTGGCCCGCATCCATCCGTGCACGACACGGTGGCCGGCATCCTCAATCGCTTCAAGGCCACCCTTCCCACGGAGGAAATCGTCTCGATGAATCTGGCCAAGGCCAAGTCACTTTTGACGAAGGAGGAGCGCCACATCCTCGCGCACGAACATGTTTCATTTCACGTCAACGTGCCAGTGAAGGTGTTCATCATCCGCGACGCCGCCATGGGAGACAAGCCGTTCTGGCTGAAGGAGCGTGACTTCAAGCCGCTTGGCCTGAAAATCAAGGTCCAAAACCGAGACGTCGATTTTTGGGTGAAGGATTTTCAACCGGGCCGAATCGGCCTCGGAATCAATTCAATCTCCGGCAACGACCATCACTACGGGGTTGCCCTCATGCCACTCAAGCCGGAGCCCAAGCTCGAGGTCACCAAGATGTATCCCGGGCAGCTTCGTACCGCGCCGATGAAGGAAGGCACCGCGCCTTTTGTAGACAAAAACGAGAAACTGCCGGCACTGCCCGCCGTCCTATCCGGCCTGACGGTTGTTCAGACTGTTTACCAGAACCGCAACGACGCCAAGCTCATCGGCATCTTTCGTCGAACACCCTACCCCAGTTCGTCCAAGCCGGATCAGGTCATCCTGACATGGGCCAACGACCCCACCACGAGCCAAACCATCCAATGGCGCACCGACGACACGGTCGACAAGGGACAAATACAGTGGGTCAAAAAAGCCGACTTCAACCGTTTCCGCCCCGCCACGCCGAAGATCATGGACGCCGTCACGTTCGAGATGTCCAACACGAACTACGTCAACGATCCCATGACCCACCGCCACACGGCAAACCTCACCGGGCTAGAACCGGACACGACCTACCTTTACTCCGTTGGTCAGGGTTCCGATGAAAACTGGTCCGAGCTGTCCGAGTTCACAACCGCCCCGGCGAAGACCGAACCGTTTTCGTTCGTCTACATGGGCGATGCCCAAAACGGGTTCCAACGCTGGCGATCGATGATTACCGGAGCCTTCCGCAAGCGACCCGATGCCGCGTTTTACATCATGGCCGGTGACCTCGTGGATCGCGGCAATGACATCGACGACTGGGACAACATGCTCCACCACGCGCGGGATGTGTACAACCAGCGCACACTCATCCCTGCCATTGGCAACCACGAAATTCAGGGCGGCCAACCGACGACCTATCTGCAGTTGTTCGACCTCCCCAAGAATGGTCCTGAAAAAGTCGAACCGGAACGGTGCTACACCTTCAAGTACAGCAACGCCGAATTTTTCATCCTGGACACCACCCTGCCGGCGAACCAGCAACACGAATGGCTTGAAAAAGTACTCAAGGGCAGCACTGCCACCTGGAAATTCGCCGTGTACCATCACCCCGCCTACTCCTCCGAACCGGCTCGCGACAACAAGCAGGTGCGCGACCTATGGACACCGCTCTTCGACAAATACCACGTCGATATGGCCCTGCAGGGGCACGACCACGCCTACCTCCGCACCTTCCCTATGAACAATCAAAAGAAGGTCGCCACCGCGAAGGAAGGTACCTACTACGTCGTCTCCGTCTCCGGCAACAAGTTTTACGAACAGGACCCGCGCGACTACACCGAGGTCGGCTTCACCAATACCCCCACCTTCCAGATTCTCGACATCCTCATCGACGGCAACAAACTCATCTACCGGGCCTACGATGCCGAGGACAAGATCCGCGACGAAATCATTATCGAAAAGTAGGGCAGCTCAGCTTGGCCAGTCGGGCCTGGGCACAACAAAATCCTTGCGCCGCTTGGCCAAGCGAAGGAGCCTCCTGTCTCCCACTTATGAAAACGCGCCCCTCTAAACCGTCTGGTTTCACCCTAATCGAACTACTGGTCGTCATCGCGATCATTGCCATTTTGGCCGGAATGCTCCTCCCGGCTCTGGCCAAGGCCAAGAGCAAGGCCGCTGGCGCCAGGTGCTCCAGTAACCTCCGGCAGATGGGCATCGGACTCATCGCCTTTGCCGACGATTTTGAACACTACCCGGTCGGCATCAACGGCAATCGTGGTTCCTCGTGGATATGGCCCTCGCAAATCCGCCAATATCTCGTTGGCTCACAGTCCAAAAGCACCGATCTTTTCAAATGCCCCTCCGCCCCCGACAAGGCCAACTGGAAGGTCGAGTTCAGCGGTAACGCGCCGGCCGAGGACGGCTACCTCAAGGGAGAGGTTCGACTACGTCCGGGTGGCAGCAGTTTCATGAGTTACGGCTACAACGTCTGGGGCGCCTGGGCCGGCATGGTGCCCAACCAAGGGATGGGTGTTTACAAAGACCACGCAACCTGGGGTGAAACCAAGCCCAACCAGGTCAAAGTGCCCAGCGAAATGATCGCTCTCGGCGACAGCAACTGGGATCTCAAACGCAAGGGCGACCGAAACTGGAGCGGCTTCATCGGCATGTACGAGGAACGCCAATGGCCCCTGCCTCTCCATAATGAGCGCGCAGAAATTTTGTTCGTCGATGGACACGTAACGGCGGAAAAACGAATCGATCTTGCCGCTCAACTGAACAAGGATTCGGGACGAAAGGACTTCGCAGCCAAACGCTGGAACCTCGACAACACCCCACACCACGACCGGCGCTGAATCCGCTTGCCAAGCCACAAAAAAAGGGAGCCTTGCGGCTCCCTTAAATAAATGCGCTATTTCGTCAGGACAATTGATCCCGGACGCGCTCCAGTAAAGCCTTGGTCAACTTGATCCCTTGGTAGGCGTCCACCTTACTGCCTTCATACTCAACGCCAACGTACCCGTTGTAGCCATGGTCTAGAACGATTTTCATCATTCGCAAGTAATCGGTTTTCACCTCGTTACCTTTCTCATCAAACTCATGTGACTTGGCGCTAACTGCCTTGGCGTAAGGCATCAATTCTCTTACACCCTTGTAACGGTCGTACATCTTGCCTCCACCAACATTGAAATTACCAAAGTCGGGCAAGGTGCCGCAGTTTTCCAGATTAACCAACTTCATTACCCCAGCAAGCCATGAACCGTCGGAAGACAGGCCGCCATGGTTTTCCACGATCACGTTTAACCCCTGCTGGGCACCATACTCTGAGAGCTGGCGAAGACCGTCCGCAGCAAGTTTTTGCTTTTCTTCAAAAGAACCGCTACCAGTGGTACCCGCGTTGACGCGGATCGAATGACAATCTAGGTACTTCGCAGCATCAACCCATTTGTGATGGTTGGCCACTGTCTTGGCCCGCTCGCCAGCATCGGCATGGCCTAGTTGGCCTTCACCATCTACCATGATTAGAAGGCTCTCCACTCCATGGTCGGCTGCACGCTTTTTCAATTCGGCCAAATAAGACTCATCCTTGGCCTTGGTCTTAAAGAACTGGTTGACGTATTCAATGGCACCGATGTCGAACTCTTCGCGTGAAACCTTGGCAAAATCCAGCGCATCAATTTTCCCGCCAAAGAACTGGCGATTTAACGACCACTGTGCCAAAGAAATATCGTACAACTTCCCGCCACTAAAAAAAGGCGTCTTGCAGCCGGTCAATGCCGTCGCGCCAAGCGCTCCCACACCAAGGGCTGCGCTCTTCAAAAACTCCCGTCGATTTGTATTATGATTCATTTTTTTCACTGTTCCCTTGTTTGCGTTTATCACTAAAAAGGAGAACGAAAAGTATCATGACCACGGCTGCAAATATCGTCGGCTTACTCCAAAGAGCTTTCCATTCAACCGCAGCCAGCTCATCCTGAC
>WTHH01000474.1 GCA_011523195.1 Verrucomicrobiales bacterium | reverse complement strand
GAACCGGGATACCCGATCGGCCCACAGCCCCTGATGGCCAACATGCAGCAATCGTCGATCCCCAGCGCCGGGTCGTTGATCCGCGCACGATAATCCTCCGGCCCCTCAAACACGATCACCCGCGAGACGAACACGTTCTCATTTCCGGGCTCGGAAAGGTAGCGTGAGCGAAAATCGTCGCTCACCACGCAGGTCTTGATCAGGCCAGCGTCGAACAGGTTGCCCTTCAACACAAGAAAACCGGCCTGCTGTTTCAGCGGTTTATCGTAAGCGTAAATTACCTCGCGGTTCGGGCTCGGCGTTTTCTCATGATTCTCCGCAACCGTCCTCCCCGAAACCGTCATCGCGTCCCCATGAATCCTCCCCGCATCAAGCAGTTCACGAAACACGCCCGGTACTCCGCCCGCGCGGTGATACGATTCGCCGAGAAACTTGCCTGCTGGTTGGCAGTTGACCAGTAGCGGCACATCATATCCCACCTCCTGCCAATCCTGCAGCGTTAACTCCACGCCGAGATGACGCGCGATCGCCGTCAGGTGAACCGGGCAGTTCGTCGACCCACCGATCGCCGTGTTGACGACGATCGCATTCTCGAACGCCTTGCGAGTCATCACTTGGCTCGGTGTCAAATCCTCATGCACCATGCCGACAATTCGCTTGCCGGTACGGTAGGCCATCTGCCCGCGTTCGCGATAGGCCGCCGGGATCGAGGCACAGCCCGGCAGCGACATCCCCAGTGCCTCCGCCAGCGAGTTCATCGAAAGGGCCGTTCCCATCGTGTTGCAGTGTCCCACGCTCGGCGTCGAGGCTGCCACCTGCTCAAGAAATTCCTCCATGTCGATCTTCCCCTCGGCGAGCAGTTTGTTCCCCTCCCACACCATCGTCCCGGAGCCGGCCAGTTCGCCGTTGTACCAACCGTCCAGCATCGGGCCGCCCGACTGCACGATCGCCGGCAGATTTATTGTGGCAGCCGCCATCAGGCAGGCCGGGGTCGTCTTGTCGCAGCCGGTCGTTAGCACCACGCCGTCAAACGGGTAACCGTGCAGCACCTCCACAATCCCGATGTAGGCCAAATTGCGATCCAGCGCCGCCGCCGGCCGCCGGCAGCTTTCCTGGATGGGGTGCACCGGAAAAACGAACGGTATGCCACCGGCGCCCCGTACACCGGCCTTGACCCGCTCGACTGTCTCGAGATGCCCCCGGTTGCAGGGGGTGATGTCGCTGCCGATTTGCGCGATCCCGATGATCGGCTTCCCCGCCCGCAACTCCTCCGGCGTGATGCCATAATTCAGAAACCGCTCGATGTAAATCACCGTGCCATCAGGATGGGCCGGGTTATTGAACCACTCTTCACTCCGAAGTCGCTTGGTTGTATTATTCGAGTCACTCATGCGCTTGGCCAAGCGTAATCGATCCCTGCCCCGCTGTCAGCAGCGCTTGGCCAAGCGATGTGGCTTGCCATGGTTCGCAGTCTCGGGGACATTGCGGCGCATGTTCAGCCTGAAAGGAAAGAACGCAGTGGTGACCGGGGCTGGTTCCGGGATTGGCCAGGCGATTGCGCTCGCCTTCGCCAAACAAGGAGCACGGGTGGATGTGCTCGAGATTAACACCGAAGCTGCTGGTGAAACGGTTGAAAAGATTCGAAGCGAGGGTGGCGAGGCCAATGCCGTCGAATGTGACGTAACCCGGCACGATCACGTCCAGGAGGTGTTTGACAAACTGGGCATCGACCGGGGAGGGCTCGATTGTCTCATAAACAACGCCGGTATCGCCCACGTCGGAAATATCACCAACACGAGCGAGGACGATTTTGACCGTGTTATGAGTGTTAACCTGAAGGGAGTGTTCAACTGCCTCAAGGGCGGCGTGCAGCAGATGCTTAAAAGCGGTGGCGGCTCGATCGTCAACATCGCCTCCACCGTGGCCACGATGGCGATCAACGATCGCTTGGCCTACAGCACCAGCAAGGGCGGTGTACTGGCAATGACCTACGCCGTGGCCAAGGATCATCTGCACGACAAGATTCGCTGCAACGCAATCCAACCCGGCCGCATTCACACGCCGTTCGTCGACGGGTTCATCGCGAAAAATTATCCCGACAATCAGGAGGAAATGTTCCGGAAACTTTCCGAGTACCAACCGGTCGGCCGCATGGGCAAACCGGAAGAGGTCGCCGCGATGGCGGTTTTCCTGTGCAGCGACGAGGCATCGTTCATCACCGGCTCACCCTTCGCGGTGGACGGCGGAACGCTGTACGTTCGCTAACGCTTAGCCAAGCGCGGCCTACGTCATGTGTAGGATGGCCTTGATGACGCCGGTCTCCGGTTTGAGCCAGTTTTGGAATTCGCCCACGAACTCATCGTAACCTGCGCTGTGCGACAACCATGGCGTTGTATCGATCACCCCATCCTCAATCAGCTTGATGATGCGCGTAAAATCGCTTGGCACAGCATTGCGTGACGCCTTCACAGTCAACTCCGGCCGATGAATGGTCACATGCTTGAATGTTAACTCCTGCGTCGTGATCCCCACGTAAACCACCTGCCCCGTGAACGCCGCATACTGGAATGCGTTGGACATCGAAACATGGCTGCCGGTGGCATCGATGACTGTAGTCGGCAGTTTGCCACCGTTGACTTCCTTCAAGCGTTCCACCTCAGTGTCATCACCCTTGAACACGACCGTGTGATCCACTCCAAGCCGATCTTTACAGAACGCCAGGCGCGTTTCGTTCATGTCCATCACCGTGATCTCCGCCTTGGCCACCTTCAAAAACTCGATCACAGCCAAGCCGATCGGCCCCGCGCCGATCACCAGCACCTTTTCGCCCTCGCGTGTCGCCGCTCGGTCCACGCAGTGGCAACCGATCCCGAGTGTCTCCACCAGAGCCAGTTGGTCAAGTGTCAGTTTTTCTGACGGATGCAACTTGCGCGCGGGCAGGACGAACTGCTCGCACATGCCACCGTCCTTGTGCACGCCAATCACCTCCAGCGATTCACAGCAGTTGGTGTTGCCATTGCGACATGCAAAACATTCCTGACAGTTCATGTACGGCTCAACAGAGCAGCGGTCGCCCGGCTTTACATTTGTCACGCCCTCTCCGACCTCGACCACCTCCACCCCGAGTTCGTGCCCCGGCACGACCGGATAGGTGAAAAACGGCATCTTGCCGAGATAGCCTGAAACATCCGTCCCGCAAATCCCAACGCGGTGCACCCGCACCAACGCCTCCCCGGCACCCGGTTGGCCCGGCGACTCGATGTCTGCCGAAACAAACTGCTCAGGCTTTTCCAATACAATTGCTTTCATGAATAATTCCCGCTTGGCCAAGCACTTGGTTTAGTCTGAGAAAAGGAACTCGAGATCGTTTTGAGTCAGGCTCTTGGCAAAGCCGTCGTCGCCGAGCACATCCGAAACCGTCTTGGCCTTCTGCTGTTGCAGATCCCAGATTTTCTCCTCCACCGTACCGGGCGAGATCATCTTGTAGGCGTTCACCGTCGCGGTCTGGCCGATACGGTGAGTTCGGTCGATCGCCTGCGCCTCCACCGCCGGGTTCCACCACGGGTCGTAAATTACCACGTAACTGGCACTCGTCAGGTTCAGGCCGGTGCCGGCTGCACGCAGACTGAGTAGGAAGACCGAGGGTGACTCGTCCTCCTGAAACTGATTCACAATCTCCTGCCTGTTTTTGGTTTCGCCAGTCAACAGGAAGGTCGGAATCTCGCGATCCTCGCACTGCTTCTCGAGGATTTGCAACATGCGAACGAACTGGCTGAAGATGAGCACCTTGTGGCCCTCCTCGAGCAGCGGTTCGACCAACTCGAAAAGCGTGTCCATCTTGCCGGAACTCGTGTCGCTGCCAACCAAACCGGGGTGACAACAAATCTGCCGCAGGCGGGTGAGCGCAGCGAGTACGTGCATCTTGCTCTTGGCAATGCCCTTCTGCTTCACGGCCTTCATCACCTGTTCGCGGCTGCGCTTTAACTCGGCAAGGTAGAGCATTCGCTGCTCCTCCGGCAATTCGCAGTCCAGCCGCTGCTCGACCCGATCCGGCAGGTCCTTCGCCACCTGCTTTTTGATCCGGCGCAACAAAAGCGGACGTAACTTGGCAGAGAGTTTGCGACGGGCAATCCGGGCGGCGCCCTCCTCTTTCTCCGCGACCTTCAGATCATACG
>WTHH01000288.1 GCA_011523195.1 Verrucomicrobiales bacterium | reverse complement strand
CGCTTGGCCAAGCGCAGGCACGATGTTCGTTTTCATTTTACGGCGGATCCTTGAGACCATCCCGGTTTTGCTGTGCGTCGCGGCGATGACATTTTTCATGTGTCGCCTGGCCCCGGGCGGCCCGTTTGACGACGACAAACAGGTCACAGCCGAAGTGCGCGAGCAGTTGAACAAGCAGTTCAACTTGGACAAGCCTCTGTATGTTCAATTCTACCAGTATCTGGTCAACCTCCCGAAGCTGCAGTCATTCAAGTACCCCAACCGAACGGTCGGGGACATCATCAAGCAAAAGTTCCCTGTCTCGTTCAAACTAGGTTTTTTTGCTATCACGATCGCGCTTGGCATTGGAGTTCTGTTCGGCGTCATTGCTTCGCTGAAGCCCAACTCTTTTATTGATTATATTCCTTCCTCCCTCGCGATGATCGGGATCTGTCTGCCGACATTCGTGATGGGGCCGATCCTAATGTACATCTTCGCACTCAAACTTAAATTACTGCCGGCCACCGGCTGGGGTGGTTTTGATGGGGATGCAATTTTCCATACGGACATGATCCTGCCGTCGCTGACACTTGGCCTCTTTTACGCCGCCTACATTTCGCGACTCACCCGTGGCGGCATGCTCGATATCCTCACGCAGGACTACATCCGCACAGCCAAGGCCAAGGGAGCTTCCGGCCTGCGTGTAATTGTAAAGCACGCGATGCGCGGCGGCCTGCTCCCGGTGATCAGCTTCATGGGACCGGCGGTGGCTGGGTTGATCGCGGGATCGTTCGTCATCGAAACCATTTTCAACATCCCCGGCCTCGGTAAGGACTTCGTGCAGAGCGCGTTCAACCGGGACTACACGCTAGTGCTCGGGGTGGTGATGTTTTACGCGACACTCATCGTCCTACTCAACCTGGTCGTTGACATCCTGCAGGTCACCCTCAACCCCAAACTCAAGTTCAATTCCTGACCGTGACAGAGCCAGATAGCCAAGCCAAGCCAAGCGCGCTCGACCAAGTCGAGAAGGGCGAATCGCTTTGGGTTGGTGCCTGGCACCGGCTGCGCAAAAACAAGATGGCCCTCGTAGGTGGCACGTTCATTCTGCTGCTCGTCGGGTTGTCGTTTATCGGGCCATTTTTTCTCGAGGACAACTACTACACGCATCAGGAGCTGGACCTAAAAATGAAGGCACCCGGTGGGGAGTACATTTTGGGCACCGACCACCTCGGGCGTGACCAGCTGGGCCGGATCATCAAGGGCGGCCAAATCTCGCTGATGGTCGGCCTCGTGGCCACGATCGTCTCCCTGACGATCGGGATCGGCTACGGGACGATCTCGGGTTATTTCGGTGGAAACATCGACCGCTTCATGATGCGTGTTGTCGATATCCTCTATTCGCTGCCGTTTACCATATTCGTGATTTTGCTGATGGTATTCGCCAAGGACCTGGGCGACTCGATCGATGTCTGGTTCAAGGCGCGTGGTTCCGACTTTTCCATCTCCGGCCAGTGGAACATGCTGCTGTTATTTGTTGCCATTGGCGCGGTCGAGTGGCTGACCATGGCCCGCATCGTTCGCGGTCAGGTACTCAGCCTGCGCAAACAGGAATTCATCGAGGCCTGCATCTCACTTGGCCTGCCGACGCGCCGGATCATCTTTCGCCACATGGTGCCGAATGTGCTTGGCCCGGTAATCGTGTACACCACGTTGACGATTCCCGCCGTGATGCTGCTCGAGGCGTTCCTGAGCTTCCTCGGCCTCGGCGTGCAGCCCCCCACCCCGTCGTGGGGACTGCTGATCAAGGACGGCGCGGACCGGATGCGCGAGGCGCCCTGGATGCTGATCTATCCGGGGATCATGTTTGCCCTCGCCCTCTTTTCATTCAATTTCGTCGGGGACGGCCTCCGAGACGCCCTCGACCCCAAAACCTCCAAGGATTAATTAATACAAACTAAGAAAGATTGATGCCGCAGGATAATAAACAGCTATGCAAGGATGAGATTTATGCAATTGTCGGTTGCGCGATCGACGTGCTCAACGGTGTCGGGGCCGGTTTTCCCGAGGATGCGTACGGGAAGGCGATGGCCATCGAGTTCGGCGAACGGAACATTGCCTTCGAGCAGGGAAAGGCGTTCGACCTGACGCATCGCGACCAGGTGATCGGGCAGTTCACCACCCAACTCATCGCCTACGACAAGGTGATCGTGGACTGCCGGATTGTGGAACGCATCAACCACCACGACCGCAACCAGATGATCAACATGCTGAAAGTCTCCGAACTCGAGGTCGGGATTGTCCTGAACTTCAAGCGACCCAAGCTCGAGTGGGAACGCGTCATCTACACCCGCCGTCCGCCGGGCAGCGAGGAGGAATCCGAAGAGGAGACCTACGAAATTTACGACGTCGAAAACGACGACACGATCTAACCGCTCACACGCATGCCACTACTTGAGGTCAACGATCTGACAACGCACTTCCACACGCGCAACGGTGTGGTGCGTGCCGTGGACGGCGTGTCGTTCCACCTCAACCAGGGCGAGACACTCGGCATCGTTGGCGAGTCCGGCTCCGGCAAATCCGTCACCTGCATGTCAATGCTCGGCCTAATCCCCCAGCCCCCGGGACGCATCGAGCGCGGCACCGCTATCTTCGACGGCACCGACCTGCTCAACTGCACACCGCTGGAGCTGCAGTCCATTCGCGGCCGCCGCATCGCGATGATCTTTCAGGACCCGATGACCTCGCTCAACCCGTACCTGCGAGTTGAGGATCAACTCATCGAGCCACTGCTCATTCACCGCCTGGCCAACAAGACGTCCGCGCGGCAACAGGCGCTCGCGATGCTCGATGCCGTTGGCATTCAGGACGCCGCCAGCCGCATCCGCGGTTACCCGCACGAATTCTCCGGCGGCATGCGCCAGCGCGTGATGATCGCCATGGCGCTGATCACCAAGCCGGACCTGCTCATCGCGGACGAGCCGACCACCGCGCTCGACGTTACCGTCCAAGCGCAGATCATGGAGCTGATCCGCAAGGAGCAAAAGGAACTCGGCACCTCGGTCATCCTCATCACGCACGACCTCGGCGTCGTCTCCGGATTTTGCGACCGCATCAACGTCATGTACGGTGGCAAGATCGTCGAGTCCGGTGCCACAAAGGATATTTTTTACAACCCGCAGCACCCTTACAATCGTGCGCTGCAAAACTCCATCCCGGCGCTGCAGGCCAAGGGCAAGGAACTTTACACCATCCCCGGCATGCCGCCGGACATGTCCAAGCCGATCCCGGGCTGCTCGTTTGCGCCGCGTTGTGAACACGCCACCGAACTCTGCAACAGCGAACCACCCGAGCTACAGTCGCTTGGCCAAGCGCACCCCACCGCCTGCCTCCGCGTGCAGCGCGAGAACCTCAAGCCGTAGCCATGTCCGACGCATTTCTTCAGGTTGACAATCTCAAGACCCACTTCCCGGTGGAGAAAGGGGTGCTCATTCGCAGGATCGAGGCCACGGTCAAGGCCGTCGACGGCGTCTCACTGCGCTTGGCCAAGGGCGAGGTGCTTGGCCTCGTCGGCGAATCCGGCTGCGGCAAATCCACGCTTGGCCGCACGATCCTGCAACTCATCAAGGCTACCGACGGCAGCGTGATCCTCGGCGGGAAAAACCTGACCGAACTCGCCGGCAGGGAACTCCGCGAGGCCCGCGCGGATTTCCAGATGATTTTTCAAGATCCGTACGCGTCGCTGAACCCGCGGATGACTGTGTACTCCACGCTCGCCGAGGCGCTGCAGTCGCACCGCGAAATCGCCCGGGCCGACCTCGCCCATGAGGTGGGTGCGCTGATGGAAAAAGTCGGCCTCGCCGCGCGCTTCATGCGCAAGTATCCGCACGAGTTTTCCGGCGGCCAACGCCAACGAATCGCCATCGCCCGCGCGCTCGCCGTTGAACCCAAGCTCATCATCGCCGACGAGCCGGTATCCGCGCTCGACGTATCCATTCAGGCGCAGATTTTGAATTTGCTCAGCGAGCTGACCCGCGAGATGGAGCTGACCATGATATTCATCTCGCACGACCTATCGGTGGTCAAACACATCTCCGACCGCATCGCCGTGATGTACCTCGGTCGAATCGTCGAAATCGGCCCGGCGACAGAGGTGTTCGAGCAGCCACAGCACCCATATACCAAGGCGCTCGTCAGTGC
>WTHH01000067.1 GCA_011523195.1 Verrucomicrobiales bacterium | reverse complement strand
TTCCCCATCTCCGTTGGTGTCAAGTGCCTTAAAAACTCCTATGGCCAGTTTTCTATCTTTTAACTTACCACTGTCCAAGAATTCCATTGAAGTCAGCCTGTTGTTACTGTTGTCGTCTATCTCACTGAAGATCAATTTCGCCTCGTCTGTGATGAGCCGATTTTCGATATATTCAAACTCGGTGACGTAGCCGTCGTTGTTTGTATCGGATGCCTGAAAAATACCTCGCCTTGACTGGGGTGTCAGATAAGCGCCGTCATCAATATATTCTTTTTTTGAATGTCGCCCATCCTTGTCGGTATCTGGAAATCCAAAAACTCGTCGGTAGTTTGCTAATTCGCTTTCAGTGCCCCCGTGCCGCCCTTTCGCCCCAAACAATTTCAGAATCATTCGTGTTGAAATTCCTTCGATCTGTTTTGCTACAGGGGGAAGTGGTTTTAGGGGCTGGGTCACTGCGGAACGATTCTGGATTCCTCTATTGCCATCTTTGCCATTCCGGCCGGCAACAAAGCTAGGTCGCAATTCATCTGGTGTGAGTTTGCCGTCCTTGTTCTTGTCCAGTTTTCTGAGGGCAGCAGCAGAATCCATGATTTCAGTATCGGAAATCTCCCCATTCCCATCGGCATCTAGTGCGGTCAGTATTGGTAAGGTCCGCGTCATGCCACCCCGGTTAGCTTGACCAAAAAGGGTCAAGGCAGCAGCCATCCAAAACATGGTGGCGAGGGAAATGTGAAGATTTCTTGTTCTCATATTTTGATAAGCATTTATGCCGTTAGCGCGTGAATGCCCGGGTGGCGTGAAGTTTGGCTCGCATAAGATTGACTAGTACTTCGTTTCCTCTGCGCTTGGCCAAGTTGGTGTATTCGCCGGGATCGGATTGATAGTCGTACAGTTCCACACCGAATTCTCCGTCCTTCCCCCACACGGTGTAGCGATAGCGATCGGTACGGATCGTGCGGCCAAGCGGCTTGGGGCCTTTCACACCGCGCGGCATTTTTCCCCGGGCAAGGGTAACGGTGAACGCGGCATCGCGGACCGTTTTCGAGGGGTCATCCAGCAACGGTACGATGCTTTTGCCCTTGAGGTGCCCGGGCTTAGCCAAGCCACACAGGTCGGCAAGCGTTGGATACAAGTCGACCAATTCCACGAGTGACGCAGACTTTTTTCCGCCCTGTTTTGTGCCCGGCACAGAGATGATCATCGGGACGCGGACGCTGCCCTCGAATAAATCACTTTTTTGCCACAGGCCATGATGACCAAGGTGGTAGCCGTGGTCGGAGAAAAACACCACGATGGTGTTTTCGGCCAGTTTTAAGTCGTCCAGCGCATCGAGGAGCCGGCCGACACAGGCGTCCATCAGCGAGATGGAAGCATAGTAGGCTTGAATGATTTCCTTGCGCTTGGCCAAGGTGAGTTCGCGTTGGCGGGGACGATCGTGCAGTCCCACGGACGGAATATCGTCACGGTCGCCAGGCTTTTCCATCAACGGCTCAATCTTGTCGACGGGGTAAAGCTTCGCATAGTGCGCCGGCGCGACGTACGGGGTATGCGGGCGGAAGAAGCCCATCGCGAGGAAGAACGGCTTGCCGGTTTTGTCCGGGTGATGGGCCTTCATTATCCGGATGGCATCAAGTGCGCCCCTGCCGTCGGTGTGATCCTCGTCCTTCCCGTCGATGATGCGCCACGAGATGGTGCCGCCGTACTTGCCCTTGACTAGTGTTGAGATCGGTTCCAGCTCGGTGCGATCGATGCCGATCGGGTTGGCCACCTTGTTCCACGATGCGGGATCGTCCTCTCCCGAGGTGCCGATCTGCAACGGGACTCCGTAGTGGTAAATCTTCCCGACGCGCGCCGCGAAGTAGCCGTTGTTCATGAAGTGCTGCGACAGCGTCGGCAAGTCGGGATGGCGTTTGCGAAAATCCCCGGCGTTGGAGAGCACCCCGGTCTGTTCCGGGTAAAGGCCGGTCATGAAAGACGAGCGGCTGGGATTGCAGACTGGGTACTGGCAGTAGGCACGGTCGAACTGCACGCCACGCTTGGCCAAGCGGTCGATGTTGGGCGACTTGACAAGCGGATGTCCGTAGCAGCCGAGGTCGTTGTTGAGGTCATCGACCGCAATAAACAAAACGTTTGGCCGCTTGGCCTCCGTCGCTTGGCCTAGCGATATCAGTGGAAAAATCCCCAAAATAAGCCAGAAACGACAAATCCTCCAAGGCAAAATCATGGGCAAACTTTAACCTCCTTGCCCCACCGATTAAAGCCCTACCAAGGCGGTCAAAAAAAACGCAAAAAATGAGTTGCCATCCCGTGAACGCGGCCTAAGTTCCTCGCCTTTGCGGCTTTAAGCTCGAGGCCGCTTTTCCAGAAAGATATGAATTTTGCCCACTCTTTGCGCAACGTCCGATGGATGAACAGCGCATTTCTAATCGGCACCCTCGTAACCGCAATCATCGGCCTTCCCCTATTTGTGTACCACTATGGAGGTGAGGTAAACTGGTGGCTGCACGGGGGGCTATTCGCCGGAATGTTTATTGCCTCCGGCCTGAGCATCACACTTGGGTATCACCGGCTTTTCTCCCACCTCTCCTTCAAGGCCAGTTGGCCGGTTCGCTTCCTGACCTTGGTTTTTGGGGCCACCGCCATGGAAAACTCGGCGCTGGAGTGGTGCTCCGACCATCGCCGTCATCACAAGCACACCGACGATGACGATGATCCATACAACATTCAGCGTGGCTTCTTTCACGCGCACATGGGCTGGATCATGACGCGCCCGATTGGTGGTGAGGTTCCGCTGACGAACGTCAACGATCTCAAGGCCGATCCGCTTGTCCGCTTCCAGCACAAGTGGTGGGTGGCCATCGGGCTGCTGGTCGGCTTCGGGCTGCCCACTCTCATTGGCTATCTTACCGAGGGCAGCATCGGTGCCTTGGCCGGGCTGCTGGTAGGCGGCGTGACGCGGTTGGTGGCCGTGCATCACATGACCTTTTTCATCAACAGCCTCTGCCACACGCTCGGCGGCCAGCCCTACTCGGCTCGCTGTTCCGCGCGCGACAGTTGGTTGATGGCGCTGTTCACCTTTGGCGAGGGCTACCACAACTTCCACCACGAGTTTCAGCACGACTACCGCAACGGCGTGAAGCCATGGCAGTTTGACCCCACCAAGTGGACGGTTCGCGCACTGGAAAAACTCGGCCTCGTCTCCGAACTACGCCGTGTGCCGGATGAAACCATCGCGATGGCGGAGATCCGCGAGAAGCAACGCTGCATGGCCCTGCGTCTCGAGAATCACGAAGAGACCATTTGTGAGAAGGCGCAAAAACTGTTTACGGAGGCGCAGGAGGAACTTCACGCCGCGCATGAGGCATGGGAGCAGGCCAAGCAGAACCACATGAAGGCGCTTCGGCAGAAACTGGACGCCACTCGGGAGCAGATGGCTGAATTGCAGCACAAGGTCGAGCAATCCGTCGAGGATCTGCGCCGGGCCATGAGTGACTGGCACGACGCCCACCAGGGGCTCGTGCTTAAGCTCGCCTGACCAAGCGCTTGGCCAAGCCGTTTTTTTGACCCCGCCACGGCAATCCGCGGCGGGGTTTTTCATTTCGCCTGGCCAAGCGCAACATCAGGTTTGCCACCGCCCCGCCCTTCCGTCACCATTGGTTCCCGTCTGATTCATGAAAATTAAAACCATCCTCAAAGCCGTTGCAGCGGCCACCGCGCTGCTGGTCACCGGCACCGCCTTCGCCAAGGACTCGAAGACGCTTGATGTTTACTGGGTAGACGTCGAGGGAGGCGGCGGCACGTTGATCGTCACGCCCGCCGGCGAGTCGATCCTCATCGACACCGGCATGCCGGGCGGCCGAGATCCCGGACGCCTCCACGAGGCGGCGACCAAGGTGGCTGGCGTGAAACAGATCGATCACCTGATCACCACGCACTTTCACATCGACCACTTCGGCGGCGCGGCTGAGTTGTCACAAAAAATGCCGATCCGAAATGTCTGGGACAACGGCATCCCGGTACGTGACCCGGACGGCCGAGCAAACTCCACATTCCTGCTGCGCATCAAGCCGTACCGAAACATGAAGATCGGTAAGCGCCACGTCATGAAGCCCGGCACATTGCTGCCGCTCAAGCAGGTGGACGGCCAGCCGGAAATGCGCATCCGCTGCGTCGCCGCGATGAAAAAATTCGTCGACACCTCAAAGGACACCCCCCGCAACCCGCTGACTGACAAGGTCAAATGGATCAAGGAGGACACGACCGACAACGCCAACAGCATCGCCGTGATGGTGGAGCTGGGCAACTTTCGTTTTTGGAACGGCGGCGACCTCACGCAAAACACCGAGGCGCGACTGGTCACCCCGGTCAATCGCGTTGGCACGGTGGACGTGTACCAGGTGAATCATCACGGGCTGGACTACAGCAACAACGCCGTGTTCATCCAGAGCCTCTCCCCGACTGTATCAGTGATGAACAACGGCGTGACCAAGGGCTGCGGCGCGTCGTCGTTTGCCGCGCTCAAGAGCGCGAACCTCAAGGCGATGTATCAGGTGCATAAAAATCTTCGGGCTGACATTGAAAACAACACCGGGGACGCGTTCATCGCGAATCTCACTAAGGACTGTGACGCGCACCACATCCACATGTCCGTTGCGCCGGATGGCAAATCCTACTCCATCAACATCCCCGACCGGGGCCACAGTCGTACATTCAAGACTCGCAAAAAATAAACCGGCACTCGACTGCCGGACTCCATGATCCACCTCGATCACCTCACCACGACCCCGCCTCTCCCCGAGGTGATCGACGCCATGCGGCCCTGGCATGAGAGCCACTTCGGGTCCGCCAGTTCACTTCACCAGCTTGGCCTCGAGGCGAGGGATGCGCTGGACGAGGCCCGCTCGCGCTTGGCCAAGCTCGTCAACGCCACCGATCCGGAGGAAATTATTTTTACATCCAACGGCACGGAGGCGGTTAATCTTGCTGTCAAGGGGGCCGCCTTGGCCAACCGACGATTTGGCAAGCACATCGTCACCACACAGATCGAACATCCCGCAGTGCTTGGCTCCATCGCTTGGCTTGGGGAGCAGGGCTTTGAGTGCACGCAATTGTCGGTGGATAACCAGGGGCGGATTGATCCGGTGGCGCTTGGCCAAGCGCTGCGCGATGACACCGCGCTCGTCGGCTTGCACCAAGCCAGTCACGACCTCGGCACCATCCAACCAATCGCCGAGGCGGCCAGGCTCACGCGTGAACGGGGCATCCCGCTCTTCGTCGATGCCACTCTCAGCGGCGGCTGGCTGCCGCTGGACATGCAGCAACTCGGAGTCGATCTGGTCACGCTGGCGCCGTATCGGTTTCACGGGCCGAAGGGGGTAGGCGTGCTTTACCGGAATCGTCGTACCTTGATCGAACCATTGATTCACGGCGGCGTGCAGGAAAACGAACTCCGCGCTGGCACTGAGAATATTGCCGCCATCGTTGGGGCCGGCGTGGCTGCTGAATCGGCGATGACCAACCTCGGGCAGCGGAGCAATCTCACCGGTGAGTTGCAGCGGAAGCTGTTGACCGGAATCCGGGATGCCGTCGAGGGAGTTCATCTCAACGGGCCGGAGCCGGGCGAACACCGGCTGCCGCATCACCTGAGCCTCAGCACCGAACAGGTCGAGGGGGAGGGCCAGGCGCTGGCGATGGATCTGCAGGGGGTGGCCATCAATGCCGGGGCGGCCTGCACGACCAAGTCCATGCAGATTCCGCCCGCACTGGAGGCCATCGGGCTTGATGCTGACCTAGCCCGTGGCACCACGTTGTGGGGAATCGGCGAAGGCACAACTGAGGCGGAGATTACTGGGGCGATCAAGATTTTTGCTGATTTGACCGCCAAATTGAGAGCCATATCCCCCGTCGAGGATTTATTGGCTTAACGGCTGATGGCGCTTGAACCCCTCAACGGAGTTCGTTAAGAAACCGGTGTCTTTTTTTGCCATGGCTGACGCAGACAACAAATACGAGGACAACGCAACGGGGAAATTCTACGTGGACGAGGAATGCATCGACTGCGATCTCTGCCGCGAAACCGCTCCAAACAACTTCACCCGCAACGATGATGGTGGCTACTCTTTCGTCACCAAGCAGCCGGAAAGCGAGGAGGAAGAAGAGCTATGCCGCGAAGCCATGGAAGGTTGCCCTGTGGAGGCAATCGGCGACGACGGCGCCTGATTAGCGATCCAGGTGTATCCGTCTTCTTAACAACTCCAGCGACTGGTTCACCGAGGCCTGCTTGAATGTCTCACGGTTGTAGGGATGATGTTTCTTGACTGCCAACGGCCGTTCCCCGGCCGAGGCTAAGCCGAGCCAGACTGTTCCAACCGGTTTTTCCGTTGATCCTCCGCCCGGCCCCGCGATACCGGTGACCGACAGGGCATGATCGGCGCCCGTTGCCGTACGAGCCCCCTCCGCCATCTCCATCGCCACCGCCTTGCTGACTGCCCCGTGTTGTTCGAGGGTCTCGCCCCTGACGCCCAGAAGCTTCTGTTTCAACTCATTGCTGTACGAGAGCACCCCGCCCAAAAACACCGCTGAGGCTCCGGGGATACCGGTGATGTGGTGCCCGAGAAAACCGCCGGTACAAGACTCCGCGACGGCAATCGTCTCGCCGTTTTCAATAAGCTGTTCAACCACCACCTGCGCGATCGACTCGCCGCCGGTACCATAAATGTATTTGCCGAACTCTCCGCGAATCAGTGCCTCCGCCTCGTCAATCAATCCAGGAACGCCATCGCCGTGACCGCACAGCCGAATATCCACCTGCCCTGTCCGGGCACAAAACCCAAGATCCAGCCCCTGATCCATAAGAGGTCGCAGCCGCGTGAGCAATTGATCCTCCACCATCGACTCACCGATGCCCATGCTACGCAGTGTCCGGCAGTGAAACGCCACGGCAAGCGGCAGCTCTCGTTGAATAAATGGCAGTACCTGCGCCTCGACCATCGGACGCAGCTCCCGAGGCGGCCCAGGCAGCATGACAAGCCAGATCGGGGATTCCTCATCGGTCGCTCCCGGCACCTCCATCGCCAGGCCGGGTGCCGTGCCGTGCTCGTTGGCAAACACGACCGCCCCCTCCGGGATTTGCGCTTGCACCAGCACCGACTCCGGCATCGGCCGGGCGCGCCGGGCGAAGAATGAAGTGATGTGTTCAGCGATCGCCTCGTCATGGTGAAGCGGCTTGGCCAACATCTCGGCAATCCGTTCCCGCGTGATGTCGTCCGAGGTCGGGCCGAGGCCGCCGGTGGTGATTACGAGGTCCGCCCGGCCAAGCGCGACCTTTACCGCCTGGCAAATCGCCTCCGCAGTATCCGGCACCGTCTCCTGTCGTGTCAGGATGTAGCCGGCATCGGACAGGGTCTCGCCCAGCCACTGCTGGTGGGTGTTGAGGACGCGGCCAAGCAGCAGCTCCGAGCCGGTATTGATGAGTTCGATCTCCATTCGCTGGCGGTCAATATCCGCGCAACCGGCGCACAGGGCAAGCTTGGTCAAGCGCTTGGCCAAGCGGAAGATTGACCCCAACCCGTCACCCCTGCACGATTTGGCCCATGCAACACTCAGAAGGATTCCTCGCCATCATCAATGCCGCACGAACCAGCGTCAGCGAAATCGATCTCGATCAGGCCTGTGAACGGTTGAGCAAAAATCCTGACACCATCCTGATGGACGTGCGGGAGGATATCGAATGGTCGAACGGCCACGCGGCCGAGGCGGTTCACCTGGGGAAAGGCATCCTCGAGCGCGACATTGAGTCAGTCGTCCCCGAGAAAGGCACGGAGGTGATCATGTACTGCGGGGGCGGATACCGTTCCGTTCTGACGGCGGAGGTTGCCCAGCGGATGGGCTACACGAATGTCCACTCGCTCATCGGCGGATACAAGGCACTCGTGGCTGCCGAATGGCAGATGGAAAACGGGGACTGATCGCCTGGCCAAGCGCTTGGCCAGCTTTACTTCATGCGGTTGAAGGTCGTCTGCAGGACTTCCCAGTCCTTCTTGCCCTCGAACTTGGCCTTTGCCGCATCCGACACACCTGCCTCAAGGGCGTTCTTGGTGGGACGCTGGACCTGATAGTAGACACCAAACTTGCCCGGAAAATCCTCGCCGGCCAGCTTGTAGGCGGCGGCCTCGTCGGTCACGTCATGATCCTCCGGCACGAGAAGGTACTCGCCACCCTTGCGCGGGTTGGAGGCATCGAAGGCGCCCGCATAAAACTCGGTGCACTCGCTCAGGCACTCGATGAAGCCAAAACCGTCATGATCCATCGCCAGATCCATCATCTCCAGCAGGTGCTTGGGATTGGTGTGAGACGTCCGCGCCACAAACGTGGCCCCGGCCGAGATGGCCAGTTTCATCGGGTTGATCGGACGATCAAACGCCCCCCAGTTGTCAGTCTTGCTCTTGAAACCGAGCGGAGAAGTCGGGGAGGTTTGTTTCTTGGTCAACCCATAAACAAAGTTGTCCATGACCACGTAGGTCATTTTGACGTTCTTGCGGGCGGTGTGCATGAAGTGGTTACCGCCGATTGAAAAGGCATCACCATCACCACCAAACGCAAACACGTGCAGGTCCGGGCGCGACAGCGACACGCCGCTGGCAAACGACAACGCGCGGCCATGAATGTAGTGCGCCCCGTGCGCCTGCACGAAATACGGGAAACGGCTCGAACAGCCGATGCCGGCCACGGTGGTCACCTTCTCGTGGTGAATGTTCCGCTTCTGGATCAGCTTGTAGTAAATTGCGAGTACGGAGAAGTCACCGCATCCGGGACACCACGTCGGGTGATCGGCGGTGATCTCTTTCTTGGTCACCGGTTGACGTTCTTCGGCGTCCTGCGGCGGGGCTTCCAATGTGGCACTGTCACTCATGATACTGAAAAACTAGGCGTTGGTTTCTGCGGCGTCCGCATTGCGGCATTCGTTTACACGGTCAATAATCTCCCAAACCTTCCAACGCAGGGCGTCGGTTTTGTTGATACCCTGGATGCGCGGATCGGCGAAGCGCGCCCGGAGCACACCTGCCAACTGACCGTACCCGTGGACGCCGCCGTCGTTCATCTCGACAACGTAGATTCTCTTGAACCGTGAAAAAATTTCCTCGAGCCCGTTCGGCAGGGGGCTGATGTGGCGCAACTTGAGCGCCGAGATGGCCTGGCCGTTGTTGCCGGATTTCTCAACCGCCTCGTACAGCGGGCCGGTGGTCGAGCCCCACCCAACGACGAGTACTTCGCCCGAGTCGGCCCCGAACACCTCCGGCACCGGCAGTTCATCGGCCAGCGCCTTGAGCTTATTGCGGCGCTTGTGCGTCATGCCCTCGTGCAGGTCCGGCGACGCGCTGGGATGCCCCCACTCGTCGTGCTCCAGACCGGTCACCACCGGGTATCGGCCGTCCTCGATCCGCGTCCCCGGCGCACGATGCCGGCTCGCACCGGTCTCCGTCTCAAGGTCGTACGGCTTGTGGGTCGGGGTTGGCGTCAGGTCGGGCGTCAGATCCCGGCAAATCTCCTCCAGCTTCGGCTCATCGAACGCCTCGATCCGGGTCGCGATGGCCTGGTCACTCAATAGCATGACCGGTACGCTGTATCGGCGGGCAATGTCCACCGCCTCCATCGCCGTGTAAAAACAATCCTCCACATTGGCCGCGGCCAGCACCACGCGCGGGGAGTCGCCGTGTCCTCCGAAGCAGGCAATGTTCAGGTCGGACTGCTCGACGTTCGTGGGTAGTCCAGTGGACGGGCCGCCGCGCTGGATGTCCACCACCACCAACGGCACCTCGGCCATCACCGCCCAGCCGATCGCCTCCGTCTTCAGCGAGATGCCGGGGCCACTCGAGCCGGTCACCGCCACGCGACCGCCGTAGCTGGCACCGATCGCCATCGAGACAGACGCGATCTCGTCCTCGCACTGGATGAACGATCCGCCGTACTTCGGCAACTCGCGGCGAAGCAGTTCCATGATGTCGGACCAGGGCGTGATCGGGTACCCGGCACCAAACCGGACACCGGCCGCGATCAGGCCGTAGCCGATCGCTTCATTGCCGGACATCACCACCTGGTTCGATCGATCAACCTCGCTGCTGGTAAATTCAAAAAGATTCGTGATGTCGTCCGACTGGTAGCGGTATCCGGACTGGAACGCGTCCATGGCGGTCTTCACCACACTCTCGCCCTTGGCCGCGAAACGCTCGTTGATCAACCGCTCGAGTTTTTCGAGGTTGAGGTTGAACATCCGGCCGATCAGGCCGAGCGCATAAATATTTTTGCCCTTGTCGCGAGCCGTGCCGCCGATCGCCTCAACCGTCAGGCTGGAGATGGCGATCCCAATGTGCCGATATTTATCAAGCCACTCCTCGTTCGGCTCAACGTGGTCGCTGTCGTAAACCAGAATACCGCCCTCGCGCAGGTTACTGATGTGGTTCTCGTAGGAGTGTTGGTAGAACGCCAGCAGCACGTCGGCCTCATCGCCGGCACTGAGAACGTCCCCCGAGCCGAGACGAACCTGAAAGATGGATGGGCCGCCGGAGATGGTCGAGGGGATGGTCATCATCGTCATGACCTCCTGCTCACTGCGGCCGGCGAGGCGGGCGAGAAAGCCGCCAATGGATTGAATGCCGTCCTGGGAATTGCCGGCGATGCGGATGACCGCCTCTGAGATGCGGGACGACTGGGAGCCACTCCCAATATCATCCCCCGTAGCTGCCGATTGGCTCATTGAAAAAATGGATTATTTCGATCAAAACGCCCCCTGAACCGGAACGTCGTCGGCGAAATTAGCATCGCCTTTTCGGGTGTCAAACGATTATGGCGGTTGATGGAAAAAATTGTATCCGCACCGCCCTCGCGTCCTCATCCGGTCAGCTCGCCGCGAATCAGCCCCATCACCTCGTCGTACTCCTCTGCGGACCGGAATTGCGGGAACTCCGCCTTCACATTGTCCGGTGAGCGAAACAGAAAACCGGTGTCCGCCTCGCCCAGCATTGTCGTGTCGTTGTACGAGTCACCGGCAGCGATCACCCGGTAGTTCAGGCTGCGAAACGCCGCCACCGCCTTGCGTTTCTGGTCCGGCTGCCTCAGCCGGTAGTTAGCCACCCGCCCCTCGGCGTCGATCTCGAGGTCGTGGCAAAAAATCGTCGGCCAGGCGAGTTGCTCCATCAGCGGCTTGGCAAACTCCAAAAAAGTGTCCGACAGGATCACCACCTGCGTGATCGACCGCAGCTCATCGATAAACGCCTTCGCCCCCTCGAGTGGCGCCAGAGTGCCGATCACCTCCTGAATATCTGCCAGCTTCAGCCCATGCTCGTTCAGGATCGCGAGTCGACCGGTCATCAGCTCGTCGTAGTCCGGGATGTCACGCGTCGTCAGCTTGAGCTGCTCAATCCCGGTCTTCTCCGCGAACGCGATCCAGATCTCCGGTACAAGCACGCCCTCGAGGTCCAGTGTGACAATGGTTTGCTGCTTCATGTATCAAATCCGCCCCCTCCGACGGGAACGGCATGGACTGTTGTCCGTGCCACCGCGGGTTCAATCAAGCCCAATCTCGCTTGGCCAAGCAGGGTGCCCCGCAACTTCGCCCTTGAATCTTCGGTGGGCTGCGGGTAGCTCAGGCCGCGTGGTTCTGTTGGTGGACATTGGCAACACGCACACCCACGCCGCGGCGGCGGATGCCGAGCGCGTCGTGGCTGACGTTACATTTCCCAGCGAAGCCATCGCGCTTGGCCAAGCGGAACCGCATCTGGCCAAGCTGCTGCGCCTGGCCAAGCGCGACTCCTTCGCAGGGGCCGTTTTTTGCAGCGTCGTGCCCAGGCTGAACTCGCCGCTCAAGCAACTGCTCAGCAAACTATGGAATTGCCCGGCGCTGCAGCTCACGCCAAGGACTGTGGTCGGCATCGGGATCGATTATTCCAAGCCGAGCTCGATCGGCGCCGACCGCCTGGCCAACGCCATCGCCGCGCAGGCGGGTTTCGGTGGCCCGGTGGTCGTGGTGGACTTCGGCACTGCGGTGACGTTTGACGTCGTCGACGCCAACCAAAACTATACCGGCGGCATCATTGCGCCGGGCCTCGCGGCGATGACCGATTATCTGCACGAGAAAACCGCCCTGCTGCCGCGCATCAAGATCGCCGAGCCAAAGTCGGTCATCGGCAAAAACACGAAACAGGCGATGCTCAGCGGTGCCGTGTTCGGCTATCGCGGCCTGATAACGGAACTGTTGACGCAATTGAAAAAGGAGTTGGGCACCCGGAGACTCCCGGTCGTGGCGACCGGCGGCTACGCCGCGTTGATGGCAGAAAAGATGCCGACCATCAGTGCCGTCGAGCCGCGGCTCACGGTGGAGGGGTTGCGGTTGGTCGGTCTGGCGCACCGTCCGGCGTGGTTGAGGACTTGAACTCGATCGACTCCGCCACGCGCAGTTTCGGGTTCAGCAACTTTCGCGCGCGGTCAAACGCCTCCCGACCCTCCTCCGCCTTGCCAAAGGCATTGTACATCACCCCAAGGTTGTGCCATGCCTCGCCAAAATTGTGGTCGGCCTCGACCGCCTTGCGGTACGAACGCAGTTTCTCCTGCGGATTGCCGAGCTTGCCCTGCAGCACCCCGAGGTTGAACCACGCCTTGGCGAACTTCGGCGAAAGGATCAGCGCCTGCTTGTAAGCATGAATCGCCTCGCCATCCCGCTCCTCCCGCGCCTGCGCCACGCCGAGATTATACCACGCCTCCGCATATTTCGGGGCGATCTCGATCGCCCTGCGATACGCCTCCAGTTCCTCGTCCGGCTGCTGCATCTGGCCAAGCGCGGCACCGAGATTGATCCACGCCTTGGCATCGCGCTCATCGATGTCCACTACCCGCCGACACAACTCCAGCGCCACCTGCGCGTCGCTCCCCCCCAACGCCTTGGCCGCGAGGTTTCGGTGGTAGCTTTTGAACGATTCCTCGAACGCCTGCCTTGCCTCGACCGCACGTCCTTCCTTTTCGTGCGTCAGGCCGACGTTGAACCACGCGCGCGCGTCGTCGGTGGTCATGCGGGCCGTGTTGCGATAGGCGGCGAAGGCGTTTTGCTGCTGGAGATTGATCGGCCGATCAGGTGTGGCATCCGGGTCGTCGTACGAGTTTGGCAGCGTGTCGCGCAACTGCAGCGCGATGGCATCCGACTCACCGCCAAGCGCCTGGCGAAACGCCAGCAACGCCTCGTCGCGCCGGCCGATCAGCCACAGCTCCACGCTGACCTGATGCAGCTCCGCCGCCTCCACGTTGTCCGGTGTCTCAGCCATAAAGACTCGGCGTTTTTTTCTAGGGAGCCAGCCGAGGGGCGGCAAGGTTTTTTGCGCTGAAGGTTGACCTAGGCCAAGCGCCGGTGGACGATCCCCAAGTTATGGCAGCCAATGCTGAATTAAAAGTGAACGAGGGCGACACGGCACCGGATTTCACCGCGCCCACCAACGGTGGAGGCGAGGTGTCGCTCAGTCAGTTTCGTGGTCAGGCGGTGGTGCTCTACTTTTATCCGAAGGACAACACGCCGGGCTGCAACAAGGAGGCGTGCGGCTTCCGCGACAACCACGAAGCGATCACCGCGAAAAACGCCGTCGTGCTCGGGGTCAGCGCCGACTCGGCGGCCAAACACGACAAGTTCATCGAGAAGTTCGATTTGCCTTTCACGCTGATCGCCGACGAAGACAAGTCGATCTGCGAATCCTACGGCGTGTGGGGTAACAAGTCGTTCATGGGCCGAACCTTCCTCGGCATCAAGCGGATGACCTTCCTCATCAACGCCGACGGAGTCGTCCAAAAAGTCTGGCCCAAGGTCAAGGTCGCCGACCACGCCAACGAAGTGCTCGAAGCCCTTGGCGAATTGGGAGACTGATTGGGGGAGCGCGCGAGGCTCGCGTGCAGCTTTTGGCGGCTCGCCAAAATCAAAAATGACAAATCCTATCAGCGCCCGGCGCGCTGGGGACAGCACGCCCTACCTTTATTGCACCTCAGACGCGGGTGATTTTTTCCAGCTCACGGAGGCGTTTGTTGATCTCGGTGCGGGTGGTCTTTGTCGTGCGATTCAGCCCAAAACCCTCGCAGCAAAACGAGGCCACCACACTGCCGTAAAGGATTGCCTTGCGGATGTTCGCATCGATCGAGCCATCGGTCTTCGCGAGGTATCCCACCATCGCACCGACGAACGAGTCACCCGCCCCGGTCGGATCCTCCACCTTCTCTAGCGGAAACGCCGGCGCGACGAACAGCCCTTTTTTCGAAGACAGAATCGCGCCGTGCTCGCCCTTTTTCACGATTACGTATCGCGGGCCAAACTTGTGCAGCTTGGGCAGGGCCGACACCACGTTGTCGTCGCCGGTCAACTGCCTCGCTTCACTGTCGTTGAGCACCAGCATGTCGACGCGCTTGAGGAGACTGCGCAGGTCGTTCATTGCGACGTTCATCCACAGATCCATCGTGTCGGCCACGATGAACTTCGGCTTGTCGAGTTGGTCGATGATCGCCTCCTGTGCCCCGGGCGGGTTGTTGGCGAGCAGGACATATTTCGCCTTGCGATGCGCCGCAGGCAGCACCGGTGAGTAGCCCTCCACCACGCCCAGCTCCGTGCTGAGTGTGCGGCGGTTGTTCATGTTCACCTCGTACTCGCCGGCCCAATGAAACGTCCTTCCCTCGCGCACCTTCACGCCCTTGAGGTTCACCTTGTGCTTCTTGAACAGCGTCATGTACTTGCGCGGAAAATCCGTGCCGACCACGCCGATCAACTTGGGCGATACAAAGAAGCTCGCCGCCACGGCGGCATGGCTGCCGGAGCCGCCCAGCAGACGCGGGTTCTTTTTCTTCGGGGTGCTGATCGAGTCCAGCGCTGTGGAACCAAAAACGAGTAGGCTCATGTTGTAAATTAAGTTGCGGGTTTGTCCCGCTTAACCGGCCGCGGAGAGTAGGCGCTCCTTGAAGACACGACAAGCATGGGCCACGTCCGGCGCGCGAAGGATTGCCGACACGACGCACACGCGCCTCGCCCCGGCGGCCAAGACTTCGTCGAGCGTTTCGTGGTTAATACCGCCGATCGCGAACCATGGCCGGTCGATGTTCGCCGCCGCCCAGCGGACGTACTCCAGCGTCACCGGCGGCCGCCCCGGCTTGGTCGGCGTGGCAAACACCGGGCCGATTGCCACGTAATCCGCCCCGGCATCGCAGGCGCGCCTGGCCTGCTCCGGCGCGTGGGTGCTCAGGCCAAGCTCGAGCGCTGCGCCGACTGGCTTCACATCGTCGATGTGCCGGTGGCCGACATCGAAAAAATCCTCCTGCCCAAGGTGCGCCGTGGGTGCGCTGACCTCGGCGGCAATCCCGGGATGATCATTGATCACCAACCGCACGCCGGCGTCGGCCGCGATTGGAGCCAAGCGCTTGGCCAAGCTCGTGACCTCCTCCTCCGGCCAATCCTTGGCCCGAAGCTGCACGAGATCCGCCCCGCCGTCGCAAAGCTGGCGGCACAGTACCTCGGGGTCGCGGCCATCGATATAGGCCGAGTCAACGAACGCGTACAACAAACAATCCGCCAGCGGTTTCATCCAGGCTACTTGGCCGCCTCGACCCGATAAAGGTGTCCGCCGGTGCGCATGATGAACGCGTCCCCGTCCACCGCCGGTGTCGCCATGAAC
>WTHH01000344.1 GCA_011523195.1 Verrucomicrobiales bacterium | reverse complement strand
TCGTACGCCGTCTCCTTGACGCCCATGGCGAAGTTGGCCGCAGGGGCCTGTTCCTCGAGATTTTTTATGTTCGCGCGTGCCGCCTTGATGTCGCGATTGAGGCGTCGCATTCGAGCTTTTTGGTTGGCGTTCGCCTTTTTTTTCAGCGCTCTCAACTCCCGGTTTTCCTCCTGCATGAGCAGTAGTTTCGCGTTTTCCTGCTCCAATTTGAATTCGTGATTGCGGATTTTTTGGGCGCGGTTTTTGTCGCTGCCGACGATCGTCAATAGCCGTGAGGGCTGGCGATTTCCCTGACCGTTGATGGTGCCGTAATGGGCATCCGTGCTGCGGAAAATACCGGCCATGGCGTAGTAGTCCTTCGTCGGTATCGGGTCGAATTTATGGTCATGGCAACGGGCGCAGGAAACCGTCAGGCCAAGAAAGGCGCGTGTCGTGGCGTCAATCTGTTCGTCGACGACGTCCAGTTTGAACAGAGCCTTGTTGCCCTGATTAAGTGGCTTCGGGCCAAGCGCGAGAAAACCGGTGGCGATCAATTCGTCGTCTGTCGGTTTGCGTTTGTCGCGGCCGAGCAGGTCCCCGGCGATCTGTTCGCGGATGAATTGCTTGAAGGGTTTGTCGTGATTGAAAGAGCGTATGACGTAATCTCGGTAACGCCAAGCGTGCGGATATGTGTAGTTTCGCTCCATTCCATTCGATTCGCTGTAGCGTGCGACATCTAGCCAGTGTCGGCCCCAGTGTTCGCCGAAGTGCGGCGAACGCAGCAACCGGTCGACAACCTTCACGAACGCTTCCTCGGATTGATCGTTCAGAAATTTGGAAATCTCCCCGGGCGTGGGCGGAAGCCCGGTGAGGTCGAAGTGGATTCGGCGGATCAGTTCCCTTCGAGTGGCGTCCCGTGTGACAGTCAGGTTTTTTTCCTCGAGCTTGGCGAGTACGAATTGGTCAATTTCACCCCTTGGCCAAGCGACGTTCTTTAGAACGGGCGCTTGGCTTTTTGTTGGGGGAATGAAGGACCAAAATTTTCTACCTTCCTCGAGGTCGATTTCACTTTTTATTGGATTGCCGCCGTTGGCCACGCGAGGGTCGGGCGCGCCCATGGCGATCCATTCGGAAAAGTTCGCAATCACCCGATCGGGGAGCTTGCGCTTGGGCGGCATCTTGAGTTTGTCCTTGTGGTGGATGGCCTCAATCAACCGGCTTTCACCGGGATTGCCGGGGACGATTACCGGGCCGGAGTCGCCGCCATTGAGGATGCCCTGTTTGGAATCGAGAAAAAGGCCGCCCTTGAGGTTGCGGGCATCGGCGGAGTGGCATTGGTAACAGTTATTTGCCAGCACCGGCCGGATGTTTTTCTCGAAAAACTCAATGCCTTTCGGGGCGGCGTCAGCAGCCGTCGCTTGGCCAAGCGAAACAACGATGAGTGCCCCGGTCAAAGTAATTGTTATTTTGGATCGTTGATTCATCTCGGCAATACTTCTGCTAAGATCGCTTCAAAAGCAAAAAGCTACCAAAAAACAGAATAAATACGAGCGGCAATCTCAGGAAAATCGATCATATTTGGACTGGCTATTGATCAAAAAAGGTCACCCTCGGAATCGTGAATGCACTAAGGCCCGGAAAACTGCCCAGCGCTTGGCCCAGCGCACTTTAAACGTAGAGCAACTGTGTCTTGGAGCGATTCAGGCTGCGCTTCTCCGCACCTCGGTGCTCTCTGCGTTTAATCGACAGTTTCCACCATTGTAGGATGCTTCGGGCTTGAGGATAAGAAATTCTTTTCTTCTATCCAAACGCTTGGACGAGCGCAAATCAAAACACCCGGCTCAGCTTGGCTGGCCGGGTGTTTGCGAATTGGGTTGTCGTGATTTAGAGCGTGTAGCCGTTGAGGTACTCGCGTTTCACGTAGTTGGCGGCTTCCTTGATGTTTGGCGACTTCATGTTCGGGCCGTCCCATTCCATCTTGCGGTTTTTGCCGACCTGTAGCGCGATGCAGCCAAGAAGGATGATCTCGGTGAGGTACGCAGCGTTGTCGAAGTTTGAATACGCGGCTCGTCCACCGTTCATCATGTCGAACCACTCCTGGTTGTGACCGGGCGATTTCCAATAATTGTTTGCGATCGCCTTGTCGGCTTCGTGATTCTTGCTGCCCTTGAATTTCTTTTCGTCGTTGAGAGAGACGTAGTAGGTGGAACCGTAATCGTTCGGGGTGTAGATTTGTCCTTTGGTGCCAATCAACAGACAGCCGCTGCCGCGGATGCTGCCCAAAGTTCCGGTGACCTTGGAGGTGACGTCAGGGTGTGGCTGGTTTTGTTTGCCGTCGATCTTGCCGTCGTACCACCAGAATTTCAGCGGAACCATCCCATCGCGCTCGGGGAACTCGAAGCGGATACGGGAGTTCAGAGGGTAAGTTTCCTTGTTCATGCTGGAGTGGCCCTCAGCCTCGACAACGGTCGGGTAACCCAACTTGAGCGCGCGGAACGGCATGTTGACGGTGTGGCAGGCCATGTCGCCCAGGGCACCGGTGCCATAGTCCAGCCAGCCGCGCCACTTGAAAGTGTGGTATACGCCGCTCTTGTAGGGGCGATGCTTGACCGGGCCCTGCCAGAGGTCCCAGTTTAAATGATCAGGCACTGGATCAGAGCCTTTCGGGCGATCGATACCCTGAGGCCATACCGGGCGGTTGGACCATACGTGCAGCTCTGTGACATCACCTATGAGGCCAGATTGGATGACCTGGACCGCGCGACGAAGGCCGTCGTGGGAGCTGCCCTGATTGCCCATTTGAGTGGCGACTTTTTGCTCTTTGGCTACCTTGGCCATGAGGCGAGCCTCGTAGACGGACTGCGTAAGCGGCTTCTGCACGTAAACATGTTTGCCCAGTTTCATCGCCTGCACACCGGCAATGGCGTGCATGTGATCCGGGGTGGAGACGGTGACGGCGTCGATGGATTTCTCCATCTTGTCAAACATCTTGCGGAAATCCTGAAACGTTGCGGCGCCGGGGTATTTTTGGCCGCGACTGCGCAGGGTGTTGGTGTCGACATCACAGAGCGCGACGACGTTAGCACCGCAGCGGGCTGAGTTGTCGGTATCGCTGGAGCCTTTGCCACCGGCACCGATCGCGGCGAGGTTGACCTTGCTGTTGAGATTTTTACCGCGAAGCATGAACGGGCCAAAACAGGCTGCGCTCAACGCCGCGGTGGATGTGTGGGAGATGAACTTACGGCGCGTAAGGTCATTCTTCGGTTTTGTATTCATGTTAGTGTTGGTAAAAATCGAGATTTCCGGCCAGACCAACTCGGTTTCACCGGAAAACGAGAACTTCCAATATCTCAGACGGGAAGAACAGGAAAAAATTCGAGGCGACCGAAATTGCTGTTCAATTGGATTTAAAACGGGAAGAATTGCGCATCCTAAAATGAAACGTGCACTGTCGATTTTCACGGCCGGTTTGATGGCGGCTCCGGTTGCCATTGCGCAGGAGAGCGCCGAGGCGCTGGAGGTTGCGGAGTTGAGCCGGAAGGAGGATGTCGACTTTGCCACCGAGATCCTGCCGATTTTCCGCAAAAACTGCCTCGCCTGCCACAACGCCAAGGACGCCGATGCCGACTTGAACCTGGAGTCGCCCGCGGCAATCGCCAAAGGGGGGGAGAGTGGCCCGATGGTGATTCCCGGCAACGCAGACAAAAGCCAGCTCATGGCCCATATTCGTCAGACTGAAAAGCCGTTCATGCCGCCGCGCCGCAACAAGGTCGGCGCTGACAAACTCACGCCATATCAGCTTGGCCTGGTCAAACTATGGATTAACCAGGGGGCCAAGGGGGAGGTGCGACAGGTCACGCAGAAGCTGAATTGGCGGCCGGTGCCAATCACGATGACCCCGATTTACACCACGGCCATCTCGCCGGATGGACAGTTCGCGGCCTGTGGTCGGGGTAACCAGATTTTTGTCTACCACCTGCCGACCCAGCGCCTGAGCGCACGCCTCAGCGATCCCGGCTTGGCCAAGGGCGTGGCACATCGCGATCTCGTCCAGTCGCTTTCATTCAGCCCGGATGGCAGGACACTTGCCTCGGGCGGGTTTCGCGTGGTGAAACTTTGGTCGAAAAAGGCGGCAGAGCCGGCGAAGGTCGTGAACCTCATGCCGGGCGGGGAACAGGTTGTCGCGCTGGACGTTGCGCTTGGCCA
>WTHH01000043.1 GCA_011523195.1 Verrucomicrobiales bacterium | reverse complement strand
GCTTGGCTACACGGTAGCCAAGGATCCGGTGCACGTGCATGACCTGCAGGCGACCATCCTGCATCTGCTTGGCTTGGACCCGTTCCATTTCAGCTACCGCTATCAGGGGTTGGACCAACGGTTGATCGGGCCGGAGGACACGCCGAAGATCATCGACGGCCTGCTGGCCTAAGCGGCGCTTGGCCAAGTTCAGGAGAAACGGTCTTCAACGAACGGGTCGGCGGTGTTCGAGTAGCCGCGCTGTTCCCAGAAACCAAGCTCGTCGTGATCGCGAAATTCGATTTCACGGATGAACTTGGCACCCTTCCACGCGTAGAGCTTGGGGATGATCATGCGCGCCGGGCCGCCGTGCTCGAGCGTCAACGGTTGGCCATTCCACGAGTGAGCGATCATCACATCGTCGTCCATGCAGGCGTCAAGCGTGGTGTTGGTCGTGTAGTCGTCGTACCCGGTGAAGAAAAGATGGCTCGCGCTTGGCCTTGGCTTGATCAGTTCTGTCAGCGTGAAAAATGCCACGCCCTCAAATTCCATATCGAACTGGCTCCAGGTGGTGACGCAGTGAAAATCGCTGACGTCGGTGAACTGGGGCAGGGCCATGAACTGTTCCCAGTTGAGCGTCACCGGGTTTTCGACTTCGCCGTGGATTTTTAACTGCCACTCGTCGAGCGGGATCTCCGGGTGCACGCCGAGATCGAGCACGGGAAAGTTATTTACCTCATGCTGGCCGGGAGGGAGCCGCCCGGCGTTCGGTCGAGTCGGACGTTCCCTGCCGGACATTTTTTTTGCCCAGCGTTCCTTGCGGCGAATGAAATCCTCCTTCATTGAGCAGCCTCGGTTGCGGCGTTCGCTAGCGGGAGCTTGTAACAGGCGGCTTCCTTATGATTGCGGACTAGCAGGAATTCCCCGGCGAGGGCGGGCGGATTCCAGGTTTTGCCATCGAGCGCGGTGAAGCGCGTGAGTTCGGAATGTTTCTCCGGATTGGCTTCCAGCAGGATGATTTCGCCCATCTCGGCCATGACGAGGATATGTTTGTTTCGCAGCAAAATCTGGCCGTGGCCATAGCGGCCGTCCTTCCAAGTGGGCCGCCCGCGGTTTAACTCCATGCAGGCAAAGATACCGTCGTCCAATCCAAAGATATGGTCGTTGTGATGGATGAGATTGGTGAACTTGGCCTTCATGCGGCGCGAGTGCCAGAGCTGCTTGGTTGTGAATTGGTCGCCGTCTTTTGACAGCTCCACCAGCTTGCTGCCGTTGCCGTAACCGAGGCTGAGCAACACCCGATTTTCGGAGAGGATCAGAGGCATTGACACGTGCGGGTGGGGTGCGCCCCACTCGAAAGTCCAACGGACTGCTCCGTCCGCCGGGTCGTGAGCGGCGAGGCCGTCCTGATTGAAAATCAGAATCTGTTCTTCGCCGAGGATGGTTGCGGTGAGTGCCGAGCTGTAACCGGCGCGACTGCTGCCGCCGAACCAGACCGGTTCGCCGGAGTCGACGGCGTAGGCGATAAGGGATTTGTCGTCTTTGCCGCCCGCGCTCACGATCACTTTGTCCTCATGAATCAGAGGAGCACTGCTGAATCCCCATTCCTTGCTTTTGTTGCGGGGCTTGGATGCACCGGTTTGATCGCTTGGCCCATCGGTGGCCAAGCCAGCGTCGACCGCGATGTTGCGCTGCCAAACCTGACTGCCAGATTTAAGGTCGAGGCAGCTCAGGATTCCCTCAGCACCCAGGGCGTAGACCTTGTTTTCAAAAATGGTCGGCGTTGCCCGCGGGCCTTCGCCGGCAATGGCGGTGTTGTAGTGGCCGGGGTTTTCGGTGAGCCAAAGCACCTTGCCGGTCTCGATGTCATAACAAACGGTGGCCTCGTTTTCCTCTCGCTGCTCCTGAGTGACGGCACGATGCCCGGCGATGGCGAAGCCGGACCACGCCGCGCCGATGGGTTGACGCCAAAGTTCGGTCGGCGGGTTGGCGCTCCAATCTGTGGCCAACTCGGGGCCGGGCACTTTGCAGTTCCGGCTTGGCCCAAGAAACTGCGGGAATGAAAGCTGGGCCAAGCGGTGTGCTTCCGGTTGCCCGGCCGGCTTCGCCGTGGGTTTGGTGTCCGTGGTCGGGAGGTCGCGCTTGGCCCAGCGCCATTCAAAAATTGGCACCATGTTACCGCTGAACTGAGTGAACCGGAAGCAGCCTAGAAAAACGATAATTCCTCCCGCCACACAGCCGAGGATTTTCAATCGTGTCCACTTGGCCAAGCGTGAGAAAAACATTGCCCAAACGAGGAGCAAAAGGGCCGAGATGATCAAGCCGAAGAGGGTTCTCAGTACCTGCATCTGCCGGTTGTCGGAGCCGGTGTTCCAAATGATCAGGAGCGCCACGACCAGGCCGGCGAAAATAAACGCGACCGGCCACCAGCGGGGTCCGGGGGAGGGTTTTTGGGGTGCCGAATCGGCCATGCTGGGACGGCGTTTAGCAAATTTGGCCCGCTTGGCCAAGCTGTGTATCACCCGTTTTGAGTTCAATCCGCGCTTGGAAAAAGTTAAACGGCACATTATTTGCTTGGAATGGGTCTGTTTTTTGTCGGTTTTTTAATCAAAATAGATGGATTTAAGCCTTTCAGGACTGGCTTCGGGCTTTGATTGGAAGTCCGTGGTCGATCAATTGGTCGAGATCGAGCGCGCGCCGCAGCGTCGTGCCCGGCGCGAGCAATACGATGTCTCCCGTCGAAACCAATTGCTGGGCAACATCAAGGACGAGCTATCCTCGGTGGAAAGCAAGGCCAAGACTCTCAAAGACGAAAAGCTGTATCAGTCGCGAACCACCTCGGTTTCCGATGAAACCGTTGGGACGGCCAAAGTTGAGTCCGGGGCCGCGCTTGGTTCATATAAGTTTGAGTTCTTTCAACGGGCGACCACAGCCGAGCAGAAGGGGGGAGCGGACGCCGGACGTCAGGTCGACTGGTTGACCGCCAATGGCGCGGCGTTCAATGGAGCGACGAGCTTAACCGTCGATACCCTGACGACTTCCCTGAGCAACGGGGACGTGGTGGTTTTCAAAAACGGGGCGAAATTCACTCTGGATGCTGACGCGGCGGTGGGGGCGACCAGTCTTTCAGGTACACTCAGCGGAAGTATCGCCGACGACGAGAACGGATCGACATACATTGCCAGCAACGGCTTTGGCGTGAAGGCTACGACCGGGACGTTCACCGTCAATGACTCCATCATCACTGTGGAGACGACCGATTCGTTGGCGAGTATCTTCAAAAAAATTACCGACGCCGATTCGGACTTGTCCGTTTCGTACAGCGCATCCACCGACAAGATTACGTTGAGTTCGGCCTCCGGCAAAACGTTGGTGCTGGGTAGTTCCAATGACACCAGTAACTTCCTGACTGCGTCGCGCCTGAATAACAACGGGACGAGTTCCGTAAGCAGTGTTTATAAACTGGGCGGCATCAGCGTGGCCTCAACTCTTACCGGGGCAAACTTCAATACCTCCCTCATTGGGACGACAGGCAGCTTTCGTGTAAACGGCAGAACCATTGAGTGGAACAGCGATGATACAGTCGGCTCGATCCTTGCCGGCATCACCCAATCCGGGGCGGGTGTTGTGGCCAGTTATGACGGTGTGAATGATCGATTCCTTTTGACCAATACGAGCACAGGGGACGTTGGAATCAGCCTTGAGGATGTGAAGGGTAATTTTCTGCAGGCGGTCAAGCTCGCTTCCGAACCCATTCAGGCCAACGGAGCACAATCCGCGAGCACCTCGGTGAGCATAAACAACGCCACCGGTTACGGTACGGGAGACTATACTTCGAGCGGCATCACTGTTGATACCACGGCCTCTTCGCTTAGCAGCGGGGATTCAATTTATTTCGAAAACGGAGGCAAACTTGTCCTCAGCGCAAATGCCTCCGCCGGGGCGACGACATTGTACGGTACATTGACGGGAGCCACGCTGACGAATGACGAAACCGGCTACAAATCCGGCACGTTTAACATTGCCTCGCCGACCAGCCTAACGGTGAGTTCGGCTGCCACGGCGAAGTCGGCCAAGATTAATTATTCCGCCGGGTACTCAAGTGGGGCCACGTCGTTGACGGTGGATTCACTTGGGACGGCTCTGACCAACGGTGATGTGATTCGGTTCGGTAACGGTGCCACTTTCACATTGGATGCCGATGCG
>WTHH01000213.1 GCA_011523195.1 Verrucomicrobiales bacterium | reverse complement strand
CGAGATGACGTCGCAGACGTTTTTAACCAAGGCCGATGTCGATCGGACGTTGTGGAAGCACTGGGTGATCATCGTCAAGCCCACCAAGGTGCGGCACCAGACCGGCATGCTGATGATCACCGGCGGCAGCAACGGCAAGGAGCCGCCGACCAAGGCCAGCGATATGGTGGTGCAGACCGCCGTAAAAACCGGATCGGTGGTAGCGGAGCTCAAGATGGTGCCAAACCAGCCGCTGCGTTTCACCGGCGAGGATCGCGACCGCTACGAGGACGCCTTCATCGCTTACACCTGGGACAAGTACCTGCGTACCGGCGACGAGCGTTGGCCTGCCCGTTTGCCAATGACAAAGGCCGGCGTCCGCGCGATGGACACAATCACCGATTTTCTGGCTAAGCCGGAGAGCGGCTCCGTGACGGTCGACAAGTTCGTGGTGGCTGGCGCGTCCAAGCGCGGATGGACCACTTGGAGCGTGGCGGCGGTGGACAAGCGCGTGGTGGCCATCGTGCCGATCGTGATCGACATGCTCAACGTGGTGCCCTCGTTCAAACACCACTACCGAGCCTACGGCGGCTACTCGCCGGCGGTGAAGGATTATCAGGAGATGGGCATCATGGGCTGGCAGGACACGCCCGAGTACAAGCGGCTGATGAAGTTTGTTGAGCCATACGAGTTTCGTGAGCGCTTCACCATGCCCAAGTTTTTGATCAACGCCTGTGGCGACCAGTTTTTTCTGCCAGACTCGTGGAAGTTTTACTACCACGACCTCATCGGCCAAAAGCACCTGCGCTACGTACCCAACACCGGCCACTCACTCGGTGGCACGGATGCCGTCTACAGCATGGTCGCCTACTACAACGGCATCCTTAACCGGGCCAAGCTCCCGGAATACGAGTGGGCCGTGCAGGAGGATGGCAGCATCAAGGTGACCACTGCGACACAGCCGAGGGAGGTTTTACTGTGGCAATGCTCCAACCCGGAGGGACGGGATTTTCGAATCGAGGTGACCGACAAAACGTGGACCAGCAGCCGGCTGCGCCCGGAGGTCAGGGGCACGTACGTGGGCCGGGTGCCGGTGCCGGCCAAGGGCTGGACGGCATTCATGGTGGAGCTGACTTACCCGGAAACAGCCAAGCGCTCGCGTAAGGTCAAGCTGGGCGGTCGGCTTGGCCAAGCGCGGGAGACAATTGGCATCCCTTATAAGTTCACAACCGGCGTGCACGTGCTGCCGGACAAGATGCCGTTCGAGTTCAAGCCAAGCCCAATTCCCGGGCGATAGCGCTTGGCCAAGCGCGGACTCTTTTATTCGCTGCGCTCCAAAGTTCACTTGGCGCGGACGAGCTTCATGATACGTCCGTCCTTGTTCCAGTCCTGTACGTAGAGGTTGCCGTCGGCGTCCCAGTTGGAGCCGTGCGTGCCGCTGAATACGCCCTCAACCCAGTCGGCTTGAGCCACGCCGTAGCTGCGTCCCAGCTTGGCATCGGGATTGTGCCCGAGCACCGCCATGATGGTGTTGCTCTTGTCGAGGATCACCACGCGGCCGTGCAGGTCCGGCACGGAAACGTAGTCGCCCTGTACCGCAACGGAGGTCGGCATGCCCAGCCCGCCGATGACTTCATTGATGTATTCGCCCTCGAGGCTGTAGTGAAGTAGCCGGCCCTTCGGTTGGTGATTGCGATCGCAGATCAGCAGGCGCGGTGGGTCGTATCGGGTGTCGAGCGTCATGCCGTGCGCGGTGTTGAATTGCCGTGGGCCGTTACCCTTGGCCCCGAAGTGTTTCAGGTATTTACCAGCCTTGTCGTATTTGAAAATGATGTTGCTGGCGTAGCCGTCGGACAAATAAATGTTGCCATCGGGATCGACCGTGATGGCCGTCGGGCTGAAACTGGTAAGCTCGAGTTCGGACTCCTTGGGGAAGGGTAGCTTGAGCGCGACTGTTCCGTCGGTGGCGTTGAACTTGATGCCCTCCTTGTTGGCGTTGCGTGCGCCGTAGATGAACTCCGTGCCCCCCTCGTCGAAAATCTCGATGTCATGCAGCTTGGTGTACGGCTCGTCGAGGAAACTGCGCAGTACCTTGCCGTCCGGGCTGAAGGCGTAAACGCCGCGGTCGGCGCTGGTGTAGATCGTGCCGTCCTTGCCGATGGCCACGCCGCCGTGCGTTGGGCCGATCTGGGATTTGCCTTCCTCACCGAGACCCCAGCCGGGAATGGTGTCGAAGGTCATCAGGCCGGTGCCAAGCCGAACACCCTGCGGTGCCTGGGCGGCATCCTCGAGCGACTTGATTTTGGCATCCTTCTCAGCAGCCGCCTTTTTCAGCGAGGCAATTTCGTCCTCTAATTTTTTCGTTTCCTCCGAATGATCATGGTCATGATCGTGATCAGTGCCGTGGTCGTGGCTGTGATCGTGCGCGTGTTCTTCACCGGTCGGGCCGCAGCCCACAAGAAACAACGCCGCAATCAGGAACGTAAAAAGAGGTTTCATAGCGCAGGAACTGTTGGCGCAGGCGCACGGTATTTCAAGCTGAATTCTTTGCCTGTGCGTAACCGTGTAGATAAACCGTGCGGTACGGTGTCGCTTCAGGGGTTCTTTTTGCCGTTCAGCATCAGGCCCGCCCACGTGTTCCGGACGAGAAAATGGTAAGTGAGGATGCACACTGCCGAGACGATTGCGGTGACGAACGTGAACTTGACCAGCCCCGGCATGTCCCATCGTGTGAACAGCACCGCGAAGCCGACACACAAGGGGCGGTGGAAAAGATAGACCCAGTAGGATGAATAAACGATGTAGGTGGTCTTTTTGTTTGGCTTGGTTATGTATTTTTCTGTTAAGCCAATCAGGCTGAATATGGCGACCCAGACACAGCAAGCCTGAAGGATGGTCGCCACATTCATGTATATGGCTTTCTGGGTAAGCAACTCCTTGGCGCCTTCGTTTTCTTTCAACAACTTTTCGTAGTGCCAGTGGGTTTCACCTGCTCAAACTATTCCCCCTAAAAGAACAATGGCGATGGGCGTGTAAAACCAGACCCATTTCTTGAAGTGCTCGATGACATCCCGTCGAGCGTACATTATCCATCCGGCAACAAAGAAAACGAAAAAATTGAACAGGAATGGAATCTCGGGCAAGAAATCAAACGAGACGTTAAAATGGAAACTGCCCTCGTTTTTTAAGGTCAAAAAAACTCAATAGGATTAGGGCGGGAATGATCAATACTTTTGCCCGTGTTAAAAAAACATAATCAAGCGACCGGTTCAAAAAACCTGCGACGGATGGGATTTTAATTTTGACGAAATGGATGACCGGAATGGAGACGAAATAAAAAATTACGAGGTAATGGATGAACCACAGATGCATCGTGTGAGGTCCGGTGTTCCCGATGAGCAGGAGATGATCCCAACTCAAATTGTTTCGGAGAATTTCGAGCAGGGTAGTCGCGTTGGATTCATCCAGCATGACGACCTTCCCGGTCGACCAGGCGAATCGATCGATTGGCCAGAGTAAAAACCAAAACAGAATCAGTGGGATGAGAATTCGTTGCGCCCTGTTTTTGACCAGGTGCCCTGTGCCTTTTTTCTCCATCAACAATGCCGCAAAAAAACCAGCCAGCAACATGAAGGCAGGCATGCGAAAAAATGGATCACCTAGACGATGCGCTGTGCGCTTATGTTGTAGCCGCCGACATCCCGGAAAGGGTCTCGCTGCTCCTCCGCGATGGTCAGGATATCCTTCTCATCTGGTAACGGCATGTACATCACCCCGACATGGAGTATGACGACGAGGAACATCATTGCCGCGCGCAGCAAATCCAGACCGTGATATCTCATCTTGTCGCTGCCTTTGCCTAAGCGGTGCAGGCGTTAGTCCTGCAAAATCATGCGCACGCAAACCGGGCTGGCGACTTCGATGGAATTGCCTGTGAATTTCAATTTGCCGGTTTTCGGATCGATACGAAATACGTTCACGTTGTTCGACCGTTGCCCGGCTGCCAGCAGGAATTGCCCGGTGGGATCGATGCCGAAGTTGCGCGGGATTTCGCCGCGAATCGGTTCGTGACCAAGTGCCGTGAGTTTGCCGGTCTTTCCGTCGATGCGAAACATAGCTATGCTGTTGTGGCCTCGGTTCGAGCCGTAGAGGAATTTGCCACTGGGGTGAACGAGAATCTCTGCGGTGCTGTTGCCCTTGACCGGATCGGGAA
>WTHH01000304.1 GCA_011523195.1 Verrucomicrobiales bacterium | reverse complement strand
ATCGACATGGGCGTCGAGCCGTTCCTTGTCAGCAGCACGCTCAGCGGAGTGATGGCCCAGCGGCTGGTGCGCGTCATTTGTCCGACCTGCAAGACGGAGATAAATCCCAAGGATGCCGGATTGCCGAAAAACATGAAGTGGCCGAACGGCGCCAAGGTATTCACAGGGAGCGGTTGCCGGGCCTGCCGTAGCAGCGGTTATCGCGGCCGAACCGGCCTGTATGAGCTGCTGACGATGAACGAGGAGTTGGGAGAGCGGATCATCGAGCGCGTGGCATCCAGCGAACTGGTGCGCATTGGTCGCGCCAACGGCATGCGCCTGTTGAGTGAGGACGGCTGGCTCAAGGTGCGCAATGGCGTCACCACTCCGGACGAGGTTTTGCGCGTGACCGCCGCCTAGCCATGCCCAAGTTCCAGTACACCGCAAGAAACCTAAACGGCGGCAGGGTCTCCGGCGAGATCGAGGCCGAAGCCGTGGGCGCAGCCAGTCGGCTGCTGGAAAATCGTGACCTGTTTCCCATCGACGTCTGGGACGTCGAGGACAACGAAAGCGCGAACTCATTTCGACGCCGGATCGCCTCGCGCGATCTCGGCATCATGTACGGCCAACTCTCCGACCTGCTCGGCTCCGGCGTGCCGCTGCTGCGCGCGCTCAAGTCACTCGTCAAGTCCACCGTCAACAAACGGCTGGCCGACGTGCTGCGCGAGATTCACAACGAGGTCGCCGATGGCAAATCGCTGCATGAGTCGATGGCCGGGCATCAGGAAATCTTCCCCACCCTGCACACGGTGATGGTGCAGGCCGGTGAGCGCGCCAGCTTCCTTGAGGAGGTGTTGTCCAGCCTGTCGGTTTTCCTCGAGCGCCTCGACGATCTCCGCAGCAAGGTGCTCGGCGCGCTCGTGTATCCCACCATGCTCGTTGTGATGGGATCGCTCGTCATGATCGGCGCGCTGATTTTCTTCGTACCCAAGTTCGAGCCGATGCTGGCCGACGTGGACAAGCCGCTGCCAACCGAGGTCGTCTTTTTCATGAGCGAAACGTTGCGCAACCATTGGCTGATTCTCATTGCCGGGCTGGCCGGGGTGATCGCTTTTTTTTGGAGCGTCCTCCAGAGCCAGGCCGGCAAACAGGCGATCGAGCGTTGGCGACTCAAGATTCCCGTGGCGGGCAACGCGCTGAAGATGGTTTCCATCACCCGCTTTTGCCGCATTCTCGGGACAATGTTGGCCAACGGCGTACCGATCCTGCAGGCGCTGGCCATCAGCCGTGACGCGACCGGCTCGGCATTGCTCGCGGTGAACATCGACGAGGCACTTGAAAACGTCCGCGCTGGTGAACCGCTGACCGCGCCACTCAAGGCCGGCGGCCTGTTCCCCGAGCAGGTCATCGCCATGATCTCCGTTGCCGAGGAGTCGAATCAACTGCAGAAGGTGCTCTTGCAGATTGCCGACTCGGTTGAGCGCCGGACAAACCAGCAGGTCGATCAGGCGGTACGGCTAATCGAGCCGGTAATCCTCTGCGTCGTTGCCGCCGGTATTGGCTTTCTTGCGCTTGGCCTGCTGCTGCCCATCTTCACCATGGCCAGCTCGCTTGGCTCCTGATCCCTTGGCCAAGCGGACATTTTCCCGTAACATTTCGGCCGGTTTTGGCGTTTAAGCTGTGTTTGGCCGCTTAGTTTTTGGTTGGCGGCTGATCACAAAAACCACCTAAAAATGAGCATTTGCAGCTCCAAATTGGCGTTTACACTCGTTGCGCTTGGCTTGTTCGCGTCCAGCGTCAGCCAGCCATTAGCTGCGGAGAGAAGCTACCGGGTGATCTCCGAACGCAACGCATTCAATCTCTCCAATGAGCCGCCCAAGCGCGAGGAAGCTGGCCCGCCACCGGAGCCGCCGAGAAGCGAGGACATCAAGCTAACTGGCATCTTCCGGCACAAGGGTATCGAGCGCGCCGCGATCGCTGTCATCGATCCCAAGAAAAAATCCGAGCCGCCCAAGTACCTCGAACTGGCAGCCGGAGAAAAACAGGGTCACATCGAAATCGTCTCCATCGACAAGAAAACCGGCAAGGTAACACTCAAGGAATTGGGTTCGTTGCGCAGCCTCTCGTTCGAGACCGACGCATTCAAAACATCCGTCTCCAAGGCGCCCTCCCGTAGCTCGTCGTCCAAGAGTTCTTCGAAGTCTTCCAGCTCTCGATCCTCTTCCTCTTCAGCTAAGAGGGCGGCTGAAATCAAGGCCTCCATTGAGCGCAGAAAACGAGAGGAGGCCGCTAAGCGCACTTCCAGTAGCAGTAGCCGATTCACCTCAGAACAACGCGAGCAAATGAGGGCTACCTACGAGCAAATGACCCGTGGCAAGAGTGATGCTGAAAAGGCTGAAATCAAGGAGAGGTTTCGTGAGGAATTCAACCAAGGTCGTGGCGATGGTGGTGATCGAGGGCGATCCGATTACAGTCGCGGCGGTGACAGTCGCAGGGGTCGCGGTCGTTAATCGCGCTTGGCCAGCGCCTGGCCTGAATCAATTTCAAAAACAAAAAAAGCGGAGCCGGTTAGCTCCGCTTTTTTGTGTATCCTGATAATCAGTCCGGTTATTCCGCGATAGAAACCTCAAAGGGTTTGCTGGCTTCGACCTTCGGCAGCAACACCTTCAACAGGCCGTTTTTAAATTCCGCCGAGATCTTGGAATTCTCAATCCCGCTCTCCAATTGGAACGAGCGACTGAACTTGCCGAAGGCGCGTTCGTAGCGATGACCAAACTCGTTGCTCTCGCTCCGCTCGCTCTTTCGCTCGCCGGATAGCGTCAGCACACCATCTTCCACCGTGAGGTGAACATCGCCCTTGGTCAGGCCCGGAAGATCAGCGGTCAGCGTGTAGGCATCCGTGGACTCAACAATGTCCACCGCAGGGGTCCACGAGCCGGTCTGGGCTGCCTTGGCCAACGCCCCAACCGAGTCGTTGAACAGCGTGCCAAACACATCCTCAAACACGTTGAGCGGGTTGTCGTTTCGTTTCTTAGTCGTAATCATAATCATTTTTCCTTTCTTTTTAAGTTAACGGTTTCTATCGAACCAACTGCCCCACTAAATGCAACCCCCATGCCAAGCGCTTTTCAGCCAATAATATGCAAAAAATGGCTTTTTTAAGGCAATAAACACCAAATAGAGACACATTGGCACACTTTTTCGTGACTCAAAATAGTGACATTATGACCCTATTTTCACGGTTTTGTTCGTTCGATAGGTGGAGTGTCTTTACAGGGGTGGTTTTGCGGGGGCATGGTTTTTCGCGGTGAGCTTGGCTTATTTTTTGAAGCGCTTGGCGATGCTGGTGCCGTTGATCCTGGTGATCAGCTTCCTCGCATTTTGCCTCGTGCGCGTCGCGCCGGGCGGGCCGTTCGACAAGGAGCGCGCGCCGGCCTCGCCGGACATCGAGCGCAATCTGAAGGCCAAGTATTACCTCAACGACCCGTTGTGGAAGCAGTACCTGCGGTTTGTCGGGATCGGGTTCGACGGGGGATTGATCCGCGGTGACTTCGGGCCGTCGCTTAAGTATCGCAATCACTCGGTCAATGATATCATCGCGCAGGGTTTGCCGGTTTCGTTGTCACTTGGTTTTGTCTCGTTCGGCTTCGCGCTTGGGGTGGGCATCCCGCTTGGGGTGTGGACGGCGCTGCGGCGCGGGCGATGGCAGGATCATCTCGGCAGTTTTTTTTCCATCCTCGCCGTTTGTATTCCGGCGTTTGTGCTTGGGCCGATTCTGATCGTTTTGCTTGGCGTCAAGTGGCCGGTGTTCCCGGTTGGGCTTTGGGGCGGCCCGTGGCACGTGATCCTGCCGGCCGTCACGCTGGGCACGTACTTCGCCGGCAAGGTCGCCCGGCTGACCCGCGAGGGCATGAGCCAGGCGATGCAGCAGAATTTCATCACCACAGCCCGGGCCAAGGGCGTCAGCGAACGGGCGATCGTGTTCCGTCACGCAGTGCGCGAGGGCCTTCTGCCGGTGGTGACTTACAGCGGGCCGCTCTTGGCCGACCTGCTGGTGGGTTCGTTCGTGGTGGAGAACCTGTTTCAGATTCCCGGCATCGGGGTGTTCCTTGTGAACAGCTCGATCAACCGGGACTATACCATGGTGGTCGGGCTGGTGATCCTGTACTCGGTGCTGTTGCTGACGCTGAACCTGTTGGTGGATGTGGTGTATGGGATGCTCGACAAGCGCGTGAACTAT
>WTHH01000216.1 GCA_011523195.1 Verrucomicrobiales bacterium | reverse complement strand
GTCGTAGCGCAAAAATTCCTCGCATGCCGCTATCGCATTCGTGAGTGGAGCGGCTTTGGCTACGGGCTGAACCACGTCATCGAGGTGCTCACCGGAGCCAACACCGAGGCCCTCCGTAAATGGGGGCACGACCAGGTTTCCACATACGGTATCGGCGATGAATTCGGCCGAGACGAATGGAAGGTCATCGGCCGCGAACTGATGCGCCTTAGGTTGGCGCAATTGACCTCCGGCCGGATGAGCGTGGTCGAGTTGACCCAGGCCGGTCGCGACTGGCTCGGCAGCAGGGAACCAATTGAACTGACCGGCCCGACGGTGGCCAAGCCAAAGAGCAGCGTGGCGCGTTCCCGCAGCGAGCGCGCCGGCGAAATCCAGTGCGACGAGATGCTGTTTCAACGACTGCGCGAGCTTAGGATGGAACTGGCGGCCAAGCGGGGTCTGCCGGCGTACATGATTTTTGGCGACGTCGCCTTGCGCGAGATGGCACGAGACTGCCCGACTACCCTCGAGGCGTTCAGTCTTACCAGCGGTGTGGGTGAGAAAAAACAGGCCGAGTATGGCGAACAATTCATCAGCGAAATCGCCGCCTACCTCGCAGAGAAGGAGTAGGACACCGCTCTGATTTTGTTGGCGTCGCTTGGCCAAGCGCTTTAGTTTCTGCACCGCATTCCGGCCGGGCGCATCTCTAAATCTGAGCGCTTGGCCAGGCGGTAATTCAAAATGTCTACCATTGGAGTTGGGATCATCGGCTGCGGCGGTTTCGCGCTGCAGAATCATCTTCCGGGGCTGGAACTGTGCGCGGACACCAGGCTCGTCGGCCTGTGCGACAACAGCGCGGAAGTGCTGGAAAAGGCAGTGCAGCAGACCGGCGCTACGGTGCACACGACCGATTACAATGAACTGGTGCAGCGCGACGACATTCACGCCGTCATCATCGCCACGCCCAACTTCACCCACGCGCCGATGGCGATTGCTGCCATGCAAAACGGCAAGCATGTACTCTGCGAAAAGCCGCTTGGCATGGATCAGGCCGAGACGCTCGACTTGCTGCGTTGTGCCCGCGAGAACGACGTCCGCCACATGACCGCCTTCACCTACCGGTTCGTGCCGGCGATGCGCTACATGAAGCACCTAGTCGACACCGGTGGCATCGGGCAGCCGTTCCACATCCGCACCTGCCGCCTGCAGGACTGGGGCGACCGGAATATCGGCTGGCGGCAACTCAAAAAAATGGCCGGCTCCGGTGAGCTGGGCGACATGCTCTCGCACCGGCTCGACTACGCACACTTTTTGATTGGCGACATGAAACGCATCACAGCCGACACCCGCCGGTTCATTGACGACCGCCAGGGACTGAAGTCCGACCTCGAAGACTGGGTCACCGTCATGGCTGAATTTGAGAACAACGCAACCGGTGTGCTCGAGAGCAGCAAGCTGGCCACCGGTCGGGGCGAAGGCGCGCGCAGTCAGGACTACTGCGAGATCAACGGCAGTGACGCCTCGATGGTGTTCCAGCTTGAGAATCCTAATCGTTTTCAAATCGCACGCAAGGGTCAGGCCGGCCTGGAGACGATCGACGTGCCTAACGAGTACCTCACCTGGCCCGGATCCACCCGCGATCCCTCGCAGGGCGATCCGGGAATCGCCTTTCGCTGGGATCAGGATTTTGAGTTCATCGATGCCATTCGCAACCAGCGCGAGTGCGAGCCATCCTTCCTTCAGGGCGCCCGTGTGCAGACCGTGATGGATCTCGCCCTCAAGGCCGCCGCCGAGAAGGCGTGGTTCGATATCGACTACCCCGAGGGCTGAAATGATTCTCCGCTTGGCCAAGCTCGTTGGGTTACTGCTTTGCCTCGCCGCGCTTGGCCAAGCGCATGCCCGCAAACCCAACATAGTCATCCTGCTTGCGGACGACCTTGGCTATGGCGAATTGGGCTGCCAGGGCAACCCGGAGATTCCCACTCCGCACATCGATTCCATCGCGGCCAACGGCGTGCGCTTCACCGACGGCTACGTCACCGGGCCGTTCTGTAGCACGTCACGCGCGGGGCTGCTCACGGGTCGATACCAAAACCGATTCGGCTACGAGTTCAACCCCATCGGTCACCACAATGAATTACCCGGAGTCGGCCTGCCGCGCAACGAGGAGACGCTGGCCGAACTGCTGCGAAATGTCGGCTATGTCAATGGCTTGATTGGTAAATGGCACCTTGGCGGACAGGCTGAGTTTCATCCGTTCAGACATGGGTTCGACGAGTTTTTCGGGTTCACCCATGAGGGGCATTACTTCGTGCCATACCCGTGGCTCGGCACGACCACTTGGTTGAGGCGCGCAGTACTGCCCGGTGGCGGTAAAGGCCGATTTGTAACCGCTAACGGCAGGGTCATTTACTCCACCCACATGGGCAACACTGAGCCGGCTTACGATGCCAACAACCCGATCGTGCGCGGAGGCCAGCCGGTTAACGAGAGCGACTACCTCACCGATGCGTTCACCCGCGAGGCGGTCGATTTCATCGATCGAAACAAGACGCATCCATTCTTTTTGTACGTCGCCTACAACGCCGTGCACAGTCCATTGCAGGCTGCGGACAAGTACATGGAAAAGTTCGCGCACATTGAGGACATACAGCGCCGGATCTTTGCCGCGATGCTTGCCAACCTCGACGACAGCGTGGGGGACGTACTGGCCAAGTTGCGCCATGAAAAAATTGAAGAACAGACGCTGGTTTTTTTTCTGAGCGACAACGGCGGCCCAACTCGCGAACTGACCTCCAGCAACAAGCCGCTGCGCGACGGGAAAGGCAGCATGTACGAGGGAGGCCTGCGAGTACCGTTCATGCTGCAATGGCCAAGCCGCTTGGCCAAGGGCACTGTTTACCGGCAGCCGGTCATCTCGCTCGACATCTTCGCCACCGCAGCAGAATTGGCTGGTGGAGCTCCCAATAACTGGAAACGAAAACTGGATGGGACCAACCTCATTCCGCACCTCAGCGGCGAAAAGAAAGATGTCCCTCACGACAACCCTTTTTTGGCGGCAGGACAAACGGGCCGCATTGCGCAAGGGCGACTGGAAGATATTGAGAAACCCAAGGCGAGGGCAGGGCACCGAGTGGAAGCTCTACAACCTGGCCAACGACATCAGCGAGACGAACGACCTGGCGACACAGAATTTGGCCAAGCGCGAAGAACTGTTGGCAGATTGGAACAAGCTCAACAGCCGGATGGCGAAACCAATTTGGGAACGCCCCAAATAAGCGCTTGGCCACGCGGAAATCCGGCTACCTCAAAAAACAACTTGATCAAACGCGATCCTGTGATAAGTTTTCCTGCCTGCTGATCGCGGGATGGAGCAGCCCGGTAGCTCGTCAGGCTCATAACCTGAAGGTCGTCGGTTCAAATCCGGCTCCCGCAACCAATTTAAAACCCCAGAAACTTTAACGTTTTTGGGGTTTTTTCTTATCTTTACGTCTTTTTCACCGGTTCCTGTTTCTGCCGCTGATATGCGCAATATAACACTCAACCTTCGGGAACATTTCGGGAATAAGACCTTTTCGGATGTCCTTCAGGCTGTTTTGCGCAATCATCGGAAAGCGCAAAAATGAAATCAAAACGTGAATGGTCGTTCATCAAAAAGAACAAGCAGCGTGGCAACTGGCAGTTTATTTTTGCTGACCGAGTAACGGGCAAGGAAGTCACCAAGTCTTTTCCAACCAGAAAGGCGGCACAGGCTGAAAAGGACAAGTACGACGAAGCTGAGAAGAAAGCCCAGCTTAAGGCTCAAAGTTGGGACAAGGCCGATGAGTCTCAAAGGCGTGAATTTCACGATCTTCAAACTCACGCTGCAAAACAAGGCTAAGACCTCTGGGATGCGGTGCGGCATTACGACAAGTTCCTAGCCACCTCATCGATTGACCGCATCAAGGTCGAGGAAGCTGTGCCTCTCTGCCTCGAGGCCAAGGAGAAAGAGGACGGAGTCTCGGTTCGATACCTCCAATCGCTCCGGAGTGTCCTGAAACGGTTCAAGTTCAAGTGTGGCAAGCTGGTGGTGGACGAGGTGCGGCATCCTCAGATCACCGAGTTTGTCAACGGCTACGACATCTCCCTCCGCACCCGCCAAGGCTACCTGACCGATTTGCGCAGCTTCTTTTCTTGGTGTGAGCAGAAGGGCTACTGCGAGATCAACCCTTGCGTCGCGGCAATGCCCAGCAAGGCCAAGCGCAAGGAGATCATGAACGCCAAGCGCGGT